>CAKOZB010000007.1 GCA_934131055.1 uncultured Clostridia bacterium
TTTTAGATTTTTTATAACTATTTTTTCATTTTCTACATTTTTTGATTTTTCTCTTTATATTTTGACATTTTTATGATAGAATTCTTTTGAAATTAATATTTTTCATAGGAGGTAACAAATGAATTTAAATAGATGTGAACGTTGTGGAAGCTTTTTTGCTTCAAAAAACTCAGTATGCCCTAATTGTCAATCTAAAGATGAACATGAAATAAACCATTTAAAAACTTTTTTAAGTGAGGCCGATTCTTCTATAACTGTTGAATCTTTAGCAGAATCTACTGGAGTTTCTTTAAAAAATGTAAATAGGTTTTTACAGGATAAAGACGTATATACTACTTTAACAAACTTAGGGTTAAACTCAGAAACAAATAAAATGCACAATATTTCCTTATAACCAACTATTCTTATGTAAAAAAAGAACACTATATTTCTTTATAAAATTATGTAAAAAAAGATATCATTTTATAAAAAGAAACTGGAAGTGCGCTTTTTGAGGGCTAAATAGCCCGACCAAGCACGACATGATAAGTTTTATAAAATGATATCTTTTTGTAGTTTATTCAATTATTTCAATTATATCTGCAACTTTTTCCACATTTTGTTCACCTATTTCATATGTTTGTTGCAATTTTTCTACGGCTTCTCTGCCTTTTTGTTCATCTTCTGCATATATGTAAGCAATTATTTCGCCCTGTTCTACGTGGCATCCTACTTTTTTTAGTAGTTCTATTCCAACAGCATAGTCTATGTTATCTTCTTTTTTCATTCTACCTGCACCTAAATGCATTGCTATTTTTCCCACTTCTTCTGCATTTAGTTTTTGTACATATCCAGTCTTTACCGCTTCTACTGGCATTTTATATTTAGCCTTTGTAAATTTTTCCGTATTTTCTATGTAGCCAATATCTCCACCTTGATTTTCTACTAATTGTAAGAATTTTTTATATGCATCTCCATTTGATATTACTTGCTCGATTTTTTCCTTATTTTCCTGAATGTTATTGCCTTTTCCATCTAGTTTTAATATATAAGCACCTAATTCTAATACAACATTTTTTACATCATCTTGCATATTGCCCTTTAAAGCTTCTATTGCTTCTATAACTTCCAGTGTATTTCCCACCATTGTTCCTAAAGGTTGGTCCATGTTTGTTATTATACATACAGTCTCTTTATTTGCTAGCTTTCCAATATCAATCATGGTTCTAGACAATTCTCTTGCCTCACCAACAGTTTTCATGAATGCACCGCTTCCACAAGTCACATCTAAAACTATTTTATTTGCTCCTGCTGCAATTTTCTTGCTCATTATACTAGAGCTTATTAGTGGAATATTAGCAGTACAACTAATTGTATCTCTTAAAGCATACAATTTTTTATCTGCTGGAGCTAAATTCAAAGTTTGTCCTATTAAACTTATTCCGATTTTCTTTACATTTTCTATAAATTCATCAATTCCAATCTCTGTTCTATATCCTGGTATTGCCTCTAGTTTATCCTTTGTTCCGCCAGTTGCTCCCAGTCCTCTTCCAGACATCTTAGCAACTTTTACACCTAACGCTGCAACTATTGGCATTAGAATTAATGTGATTTTATCTCCAATTCCACCTGTGCTATGTTTATCTACAACCTCTCCAATATCTGATAAATCTAATACATCTCCAGAATATGCCATGGCTAAAGCTAAATTAGTTGTCTCTTCTTTTGTCATTCCATTTATGTAAATTGCCATAACTAAAGCAGCAGCTTGATAATCTGGTATGCTACCATCTGTATAGCCTTTTACAAAAAATTCAATTTCTTCCTTATTTAATTCTTTCGCATCTCTCTTTTTTTCAATTATATCTAAAATGTTCATTTTTTTCTTCCTCTTTTATACAAAATGTTTAATAAACGATTCCCTATGTAAAGGGCATGGTCCATATTCTTTTAATGCTTTTATGTGTTCTGCTGTACCATATCCTTTGTGTTTTGCAAACCCATATTGAGGATATATTTCATCCCATTGTCTCATAATTCTATCCCTTGTAACCTTTGCAATTATTGAAGCTGCAGATATTGAATAGCATGTAGCATCTCCCTTTATAATAGATTGATATGGAATTCCGTCAGTATCTATTTTTGTTAATGCATCTACTATTATCAAATCTGGTCTTGGATTAAGCTCTTTTACAGCCATCGTAAGTCCTTCCTTAGTAGCATTTAAAATATTAATTCTATCAATTTCTTTTTGGTCTATAATTCCAACACCATAACTAATAGCTTCTTTTGTTATAATTTCATATAGTTCTTCTCTTTTCTTTTCTGATACCTTTTTAGAATCATTTACACCTTCGATCATAGAATTTCTTGGCATTATTGCTGCAGCAATTACAACAGGTCCTGCAAGAGGTCCACGTCCAGCCTCATCTATTCCACATATATATTCTACTCCAGAATTATGAATTTCTTCCTCTATTGCTTTTAGTTGAATTAATCGTTGTTCTTCTTTTTCCTTCATTCTATTTTCCTCTCTTAGTATAACTATTAATAGAGACAATCTCTTACTAATTGTCTCTATTTCTTTAATTTTCATCAATGTATTTATCTACTAGTTCAATTAGTTCTTCTGCTGTTTTTAATTGTTCATTTGTCTTATCAGCATCTACAATAAATTCATCATCATAGTCACTATCTTCTCTAATTGCACTTGCATTTTGAATTTTTCTTCCCATCATTCTTGGAAAAATCTCTTTATTTATATAATTTTTATTAAAATACGCAAGCACATCTTTATGTCTTTTAAAATCAACCGGTTCAAGTGCTAACACAGCTTTAATACTATGAAATATTGAATAATATGCTCTGTTATTTGCTGATTTATAGAAATTTTTATCATACAATAATTTTCCAGCTTCTAAATCTTCTTTTGCCTGCTCTAATCTATGTTTTGCAAGTTCTTTAGATATTTTCTGCACCACTCAAAACCACTCCTTCTCTCTGAACATTCATATAAAATGGTAATGCCTTTAACCAATATTCAAATTTTTCTATGTTTTTTACTAACGGAGAAATCATTACTTCAAAGTTTGTATCAAATTCTATATCAAATGCTATATTAGATACTAATTCTCTATATTCTATTATTTCTTCGTTTGTTAAATCTGTAAGTATCATTATATCTATATCCGAGTTTTCGTTGTAATCTCCTCTAGCATAAGAGCCATATAGTATAATCTTCTTTACTCTTTTTCCTAGCAATTTATTTACTCGATCTATAAATTCTTGAATTATTTTTTCTGTACTTTGTGGTATATTGGGCATTTTAATCCACCTACACTTTCTTATTCTGCATATATTATATCATAACTAATAGCTTTTTCAAGTAGTTATTTTAACCATCTCTGATAAAAAACAATCTTTTATTTTTTGCTTAAATTTCTATAGTTCTAGCCTTCATCATTCTTTTCTTTTTCATTATTTTTTTCTGTTGTTTCTTCAATAACATTGTCATTTTCAGAAGTTGTATTTTCATCATCTTTCTTATTTATATCAGTTAATTTGTACAATACATCGTCATCAGATTTATTATATCCTTTTGTATCTATTACTTCATATGTATTATAATTAATTAAGAAATAACTGCCCTCGTAATTTGTAATTTCTAGCCCAGCTTCTGCCAAATTTTCGTCTTGCAAAACATAATACTTATCGTATTCTTCTTCTAAAATTATATTCTTAGCAAGAAAATCTTTAATTATTTCGTTATCTTGCATCTCACTAACTTTAGTACCAAGATATTTCTTTTCTTCGCCTTTTACAGTCTGTTTATCAATATAGTCTTTTAATTTCCATTGAACTTGTAACATATCTGTTCTTATAGTTTCTGCTTTTACTTCTCTATATTTTTTGCGTGTAAAATACACACCAGTTGCAACCACAACCACTATTAAAACCACCATCAAAATTAATTTTATTATTCCCATTCCATTGTTTTTTTTCATTTCTAATGCTCCTCATACATGTTCTATATCTAATTTTAATTCTTCTCGTGTAAACTTTGTTTATTATATTTTATTTAAGCTTAGCAGTCAAGAGTTTTTGTTGTATCTTACTCCGACAATTGCGAGGCACGAGAAATTTAGTACATTATATTAGCTTAATATTCTTACATACAAAGACTCTAACATAAAAATAGCGAAAAATCTTTCTAAACAAAAATTTTTCACTATTTTTATGTTCTTTCAATTCATTAAATTTTGAAAATATTGATTTACACTCCTTGTTCTCTTGAATATGTTGTATCATAATCATAACCTCTTTGTGTTCCAGAATTATAATACCTAGCAGATACAATTGATAACGTATCTCCCATATCTGCTGTAAACTTATACCACGTATTATCAGTTCCATTATTTACATCTGCGCTTCTCATACCTGTTAATGATGAATTCAGAGTTATCATTATATTACTTCCATAATTATTAGAAATAGCTAATATTGCTTTTTTCAAAGTAATTTATATCTATTTTCCCAGTTTCAATATCTATACCATTAAAATTATATTCATCTATAATTTCTATTAAACTACTAGCAAAATTATTTGCTTCATCATCATTGGTTATACATATGTTTCCTCCATTTGTTCCACCAATAGATATCAAAACCTTTTTCCCTCTATTTTGTAAAGATATTATATCTTTTTTAAATTCATCTTTTGAATATCCTAAAGTATCATACAAGTATTCGTTTAATTCAAAGTTCAAACTCCCATTACTATTTCCTGAGTCTCTTGCAAACGTTATATTTATAATTTCATACAATGATGAAATTTCAGAAAGTTTGATAGGTTTTGCAGATACATAATTTTCCCAATACCCAGCTATTACATATTTACTAGTATATTTATTACTATATTCTCCTAGTATATCTTGTATAGAATATTTTTCATTATCTATTTTAATATTGTTATTTTCTATAACACCATTTTTCTCCAAAAATTCCTTAATTTCATTACTTAAGGATATTTTTATGTCTTTGTTTACGAAAAATCAAGTATTAATCAATGTACATTACTATAGGCTTCACTTATTGGTTAAACTATTATAAGTTGCATATAAAAAAATGCGCCCCAGGAAATGTCCTGAGGCGTACTCTTTTGCAAAAGAGTTACAGTTGCTCTATGCTTTAGGTTTATGCGATGGCAGCTTCATAGAGTTTCTGAACTAAATCGCTGTCAAATTCGAGTTCATATTTTTGGTCAATTCTCTTAACCACCAACACAAGTTTTGCAACTGTCTTAATTTGCTTGATAGTAAGCTCTTCTGCTGCGGCCAGCAGAATAAGGGTAGAAAAAAACTGTGAAACCTCTGCTTCACTCGGATATTCAAGTTCTCCATTTTCGCATTCGATAGTTCCATCTGAGAAAACGGAAACCTTGAGCTTTTTGGTTTCTTCAATCTGTGCGCGAGTATCAGCAAGCATTTCCTTGCATGCACTAATTTCAGAGGAAACTCTTAGCATTTGCGCTGCCTTACTGTTGTAATTCTCCAAAACAGTGGTCAGCTTACTTTGGTTTACTTGCAGTAAACGCTTAAGTTCCTCTAAAGTTCTCTTAATTTCTGCAAGAGTTTTTACGTCTTCCCTTCTTGCATTAATTAACGCGTTGTGTTCTTTTTCGAGTGATACGCAGTTATCGCTTAAAAACTTCTCAGCTTCAAGCAATTCGTTTAGTGAAGGTTTTGGCTCATCATTAGTCGGTTTCTCCATAGCCGTATCATCAACCATGTTTTTACCAATTGTGCCATTTTCATCTTCTGAACTTTGGTCGGTCAAGGTTTCAAAATTAGTTAGCTCAATCTGTTCATATAAACTTTCCTGAGATTCTGCTGTGACTTCGCTCTGTTCATCTTTTTTCCGATTATCCAAAGCCATATCCTTTTTGGCATCTTTGCGTAACCGGTTCTTTTGGTTCTTTTTTATCTCCTTCTTAAAGTACTCAAAATTTCCCGGAGTCACTTTGCTCATTACCTCATACAGTTCTTCTGAGCTGTCTACACCATACCGTTCCATAAGTTCTTCTTCTGTCGCTTGATTTTTCAATGCAACATGAAGGTCTTTTGATGACATCTTCTTCATTACTCTTCTTCCTCCTTAAGGATTCCACCAATTGTTTTTAAAATCTTATCAACTGCTTGAATTGAATCTTCAAAATCCTGTTGCATTTTATTCACATCAATTTGTACTTTACGAGCCTCCTGCTCCCATTTGCGTTCTCCCTTTACGGTCCGAACAAGTTTTAGAAGTTCATCTCTTGTAGTATTATTCTCATCTGCAATTTCTTGCAAATGATTATAAACCGTACAAAAAGACACATCATATTTTTTAGCGATTTCTGGTATCGTATACCCTCTATTGTGCCACATCATGAAATTTTGCTTCATAATGATAACACGTTCTGATGTAGTAGCCGCCATAAGAAAATACCTCCTTATAAAATTATTTAATTAGGAATAAAACTGACTACTTTTTATATTATACCAAATAAATTTACATAAATCAAACTTTTTTGTTTCATATCTATTGTAACGCTGCATATTTCAAGTAATTTTACGTAAATTATTTCTTATTTATATCAAATAAATCTTCGTAAATCTTTTTTTATTTTATTCTTTTTTTTTGCCTGTAGATTTTTTATTAGTTTCCTTTGTGGTAGTTTTTGCTGTTTTTTTCTTAGCTGCAGTTTTCTTAACAGTTGTTCTTTTAGTTGCTGTTTTTGTTGTTTTTCTTGCTCTCTTAGTAGTTGTACTGCCTTCTTCTTTTACTTCTTCTGGCTTCCAAACCTCGCCTTTTTTAGGCTTATTCCAAGATATATAGTTACAGCTCTTTGGGTTATTTTCACATATGTAATAGTTTCTTCTTTTCTTTGTTTTTCTAACCTGAACCTTACCACCACATACAGGGCATGGTTGGTCTATTGTTACAACGAATGGTTTTACGTTTTTACATTCTGGGTAACCCGGGCAGGCTAAAAACTTGCCGAACCTTCCCATCTTTACTACCATCATTCTTCCACATTTATCGCACTGTACGTCTGAAACTTCATCTTCTAGTTTTACATGTTCTAGCTCTTTATCTACTTTTTCAAGCTCATTTTCAAATGGTGGATAGAAATCACGCAATATTTGTTTCCATTCTTCTTTTCCAGATGCAACTTCATCAAATTCGTTTTCTACCTTAGCAGTAAATTCAACATCTACTATATCTCCAAAGTTTTCTGTTAATAATTTATTTACAACTTCTCCAAGTTCTGTTGGAACTAATTGCTTCTTCTCTTTTTCTATGTATCTTCGCTCTAATATTGTAGTAATTGTTGGAGAATATGTACTTGGCCTTCCTATTCCCTTAGCTTCTAGCTCTTTTACCAAACTTGCCTCTGTGTATCTTGCTGGTGGTTCTGTAAAGCTTTGTTTTGCATTCAACTTTTTCTTTTTCACTTCTTGATTTACATCTAATGCTGGAATCGATGTTGAATCTTCTTCCTCTTGTCCATTGTCGTTTCCTTCTACATATAGAGTCATAAATCCTTTAAATTTTAAGTTTTGACCACTTGCCTTGAATACATAATCGTTTACTTTAATATCAACATTTATTGTATCATAAACTGCAGCTGACATTTGGCTTGCTAAGAATCTGTTGTATATCAATCTATATAATTTGTATTGGTCTGTTGTAAGTGAATCTTTTATGCTTTCTGGCGTTATATAAATATATGTTGGGCGTATACCTTCATGGGCATCTTGTGCCTCACTACTCTTTTTGTAATACCTATTTTCGTAATACTCACTTCCATAAGTTCTGCTTATTTGCTCTTTTGCAGCAGCTCTTGCTTCTTCAGATATTCTTGTAGAGTCTGTTCTCATGTAAGTAATTAAACCTACACTACCTTTTTCAGGAATCTTTACACCTTCATATAATCCTTGCGCAACAGACATTGTCTTTTTTAGTGTGAATCCTAACTTTCTTGAAGCCTCTTGTTGCATAGTACTTGTAGTAAATGGTGGTGCTGGAGTTCTTTTCTTTTCTCCTCTTTTTACATCAGTTACAATATATTTTCCACCTTTGATATTTTCTAGAATTTCATCAACTTCTTCTTTCTTGTGCAATTCTATTTTCTTGCTTCCCTTGCCATACAATCTAGCCTCAAATTCCTTGTTAGACTTTTCATCTAATAAGATAGCATAAATGTTCCAATACTCCTCTGGTACAAAGTTTCTTATTTCATTTTCTCTATCTACAATTAACTTTACTGCAACAGATTGAACTCTTCCTGCTGATAGCCCTGGTTTTACCTTTTTCCATAATAATGGGCTTATTTTATAACCCACAATTCTATCAAGCACACGTCTTGCTTGTTGTGCATTTGTTAAATTCATATCTATTTTTCTTGGTTTTTTTATAGATTGTTGCACAGTTTCTTTTGTTATTTCATTAAAAGTAACTCTACATACACTATCTTCTGGAATTTCCAAAATATGAGCCAAATGCCAAGCAATAGCTTCTCCTTCACGATCAGGGTCAGTTGCAAGATACACAGTTTTTGCACTCTTTGCATCTTTCTTCAAAGATTTTATTAAATCTCCCTTTCCCCTAATATTTATGTACTCTGGCTCGAAATCATTTTCAATATTAACTCCAAGCTTAGATTTTGGTAAATCCCTTATATGCCCCATAGATGCAACTACTTTCGTATTTCCACCTAAGAATTTTTTTATAGTATTAGCCTTTGCAGGCGACTCAACAATAATTAATTTATCTGCCATTAACTTTTTCGTATAATCAATCTTATAAAAATTTATAAATATTGATTAACCCTTTCTTCAAATTTAATTTCGTCAATATATTGTAGCGTAATTTTATTTAATTTTCAAGTTTTTGCATATTTTATTTTCAAAAGTAAATTCTAGTTTAATTTAAAAACTAGAATTATACTTATAATCAAATTTTATGTGATAATTTTTATAGCAAACACGTCATATATACTGGTAAGAATACTATAGCATCTTCTACCTTCAAGTCTTCTATATGTAAAACATATGCTGTTGATAAGTATTCTTTATATTTATTTTTAAACTTATTTAAAGAAGAAAATGTATAATTTTTTCCAGATTTTACTTCTATCGGCGAAATATTATGTTTTGAAGTAATCTTATTTTTAGCAATCAAGAAATCTATTTCCATATTATTAGCAGAATTTTGTTTGTCATAATTAAAATAAAAATATAATTTCTTTCCAGTAGCAGTCAGCATTTGTGCTACAATATTTTCCATAATCATTCCTTCATTAAATGTAAGTTTGTTAAATAAAATTTTCCTATATATTTCTTCATCTACTAAACCTTTTTCATCAAAAGCCAATGAAAGAAGTAATCCAGTATCCCCCATATAGCATTTTAATGCACTCGACTCTCTATTTAATCTAAGCCCAATATTAGGTTCAGTTGTATTAAACGCAATGTTTACAATCATTGATTCTTGAAGCCAGAAAAAAGCATCTTTATAATCTCTATATCTTGCGTCTTTTTGCATTGAATTGAATGAAAATCTTTTCTCATGTTTTTGTAATTGAGATGGTATCTCTTCGAAAATACTTTGTACCTTGATTGAATCATCTCCACTATATTTTACTATATCATCTTTATACAAATTTAAGATGTCTCTCTTTATCAAGTCGACTTCCTTAAAACTTTTTGTTTTTATATATGTTTCTACCGCCTGAGGCATTCCACCTACTATTAAATATTGTTTAAAATAATCCATTGCTTCTCTATGCATTAGTTGTCCTAAAGGCTTCTTTTCTTCAAAACATTTTCTTATTAAGTCCATTAAGTTATTATTTTCATTTGCCCATAAAAATTCTTCAAAGTCCATTGGATACATATTCAAATGTCGTTCTTCTGATGGTATTAAAATATCTTCAACATTCTTTTTTATTGAAATTAAAGAACCAGTTTCGATATAATCATACCTTCCATCAGCAACTAGATACTTAATAGCGCTTCTTGCTCTTGGATATAATTGCACCTCATCGAAAATTATTAGTGTATCTCTTTCATATAAATCTGTTTTATAATAACTAGATAAATACATGAAAAACATATCTAAGTTATCTAGGTAATTATCAAACAATTCTTTAACATCTTTACCGACTTTGTTGAAATCGATTAATATATATGATTTATAATTTTCTTTTGCAAATTGTTCGGCTATATAGCTTTTTCCAATACGCCTCGCGCCATCAATTAAAAGAGCTACTTTTCCATTACTCTCTTTTTTCCATTTTATCAATTCATCATATACTTTTCTTCTCATCTAATCACCTTCTAATATTAGTTTAACACATATCCGTGATTTTTTCAAGCGTATTTTAACACATATCCGTAATTTTTACATATCTTTTTTTACACATATCCGTACTTTTTGTATATCTTTATTCACACATATCCGCATTTTTTACTTTGTCATACTAAAAATTAGTTCTGGACATTTCTTAAAATCTGATATTATATCTCCTGTTGCAACTGGTGTTACTTGGTAATTTACGAGTATTTTTAATAAATTATCTATTAAATTTTCATTATTTGATAAATGGCTTTCTATTACCTTTTCTGTTATAACATCTTTTTCTCCATCATTTTCTTCTTTTACTAATGCAATTCCAAATTTTTTCTCATCTTCTTTTACTTCTGAGGCGGTCAGCTTGTAATATTTTACCTTTATTTTTTGTTTTCTTTCTGCTTCATTAAAATTTTCTACATTAATATTAGCTTCTCCAAATAGTTTTTTCATATTAAATCACAACCTTTCCTAGAGGAAAATTTAGAATTGTAAAATTAATTATTTTGATAAACGAAAATATTTGATAATACTTCTATTATCAACTAAGTAGTACATATGTTATTAAAAATTTTGAATTTTTTTACAATTACTTATCCCCTTTAAAAAAATATAATACCACCAGATTATTCTGGTGGCAAGTTATTTCGTGTTTCATGTTTCGACACAATTCGACAAATCTCCTTGTATATGTTTTCCTCTACATCAGTTCTTGCAACTTTTTTTGCCGATTCTCCCATTGTTTTCAAGGTTTCTGTGTCTTTCACAATATTATTTATCGTGTTATTTAATTTTGTAAAATTTAATTCTTTATCTAATATAATTTTTGCAGCACCAACTTTTTCCAATACTTTTGCATTGTATTCTTGATGGTTTTCTGTTGCAAATGGATATGGAATAAATATTGCAGGTTTTCCTAGCGTAGCAATCTCTGTAATAGTCATTGCTCCGCTTCTGCACACAGCTAAATCTGACATTTCCATAACTTCTTGCATATTATATATGTATGGTAATATTTTTGTATTCTCTATATTATCAATATCTATATTCTTAATTCTTAGTTTTTCTTTTACCTCATCATAGTTTCCTGGTCCTACTGCCCAAACTATTTGGTACTTTTCATTAAGCCTATTTTCTATTATTCCGAGTATTGCATTATTTATGCTTTGAGCCCCTTGACTTCCACCAAAAAATAATACTACTGGCAACTCTTGTTTCAATTTCATTTCCTGTTTCAAGTTATATTTTTGCTCATCACTTAATCTATTTGAATTTACTTTCGTTGGTGTCCCAGTAACAACTATTTTTCTTGCATTTGAAATTCTTTCTTTTGCTTCTTCGAAGCCTAGCAATATTTCATCTGCTTTTTTAGCCATTACCTTTACAGCTACTCCTGGAAAAGCATTGCTTTCATGCAATACTATTGGAATTTTAAGCTTACTTGCTGCCATACATACAGAAACACATATATATCCACCTGTACCAATGACTACATCGGGCTTAAACTCTTTTAATATCTTTTTAGCTTGACCAACAGCCTTTATTGTTTTGCATAATCTTTTAATATTATCTAAATTAATTTTTCTATTAATTCCATATGCTTCAACTGTTTTTAGCTCATAACCTGCTCTTGGCACTAAATCTTTTTCTAATCCTCTACCAGTTCCTATAAAAATGATTTTTGATTGTGGTTCTTTCTCCATTATTTTATTGGCAATAGCTATTCCCGGGTTTATATGTCCTCCAGTTCCAGCCGCAGCAATTACTACTTTCATTTTTTACACCTTTCTTTATTCGATTTATTAAGTTTGGAAAAGAATTAAATTTTGTCAATAAAAATGTTTTTTCAAAGGCAAAGGTTAATATTTTGTGTATGTAACCACTTTTGAAAAGAAATTTTACATAGCCAAAATTATAATTATTTTTCAAGCTCTAAACCTTTGAACCTGCCCTTGACACATTAAGCAAAATTCCCACTCCAACCAGTAGTACTAACAGTGCAGTTCCTCCGATAACTAAAGAACGGAAGTGCCATACCTGTTGTTGGTATAGATGCTGTAACAACCGCTATGTTTATTATTGCTTGTGTTGCTACAAGTGTTGTAACTCCTATTGCAAGCAAACTTCCAAACATGTCTGGTGCCTTCATAGAAATTACGATTCCTCTCCATACAAAAATTGCAAATAATAATATGATTGTAACGCAACCTACAAAACCCAATTCTTCTGCAACTATTGCAAATATGAAATCATTTTGTGGTTCTGGTATGTACAAATATTTTTGTTTACTGTTTCCTAGTCCTACTCCAAACAATCCTCCAGAACCAATCGCATACAAACTTTGTACCATTTGGTAACCCGTTCCGGTCGCATCAGACCAAGGGTCAAAGAATGTCATAATTCTATCCATTCTAAACGAGTCACTAGCATCACCTTTTAATAACTCTCTTATTATTACTAAGGCTACTCCCGCGACTCCTGCCAGACCAGCAAACATAAAATGTAACAGCCTGCATCCAGCCATTAACATCATTACACAGGTTACAATACCTACAACTAAAGATACACTCAAATGGTTTTGAACAAAGTACAATATTGCAATTGGAGGAATTAAAAATGCCATAGGCAATACAAATCCTTTTCCAAATTGCTTTAAATCATTTTTGTGGTCTGATAAATATCCTGCATAAAATATTATTAAACCTATTTTTGTAAATTCTGATGGTTGGAACTGTCCGAGTCCTTTTATTTCAATCCATCTTTTTGCACCATTAACACTTTTTCCAAGTTTCGGTACTAAAACTAAAAGTAAAATTGCAACAGATATTACATATATAACCTTATAATATTTTTTTAAAAATCTATAATCAGATTTTGAAAAGAATAACATTAATCCTATTCCAACCAAAGCAAATTCAAATTGTTTTAAAAAATATGTATAGCTTTTTCCTGTTGACGAAAGAGCAGATGGTGCACTCGCCGAAAGCACCATAACAACACCCAAAGATAGCAGTATTAATACGGTTATAAATAAAATGTAATCCATTTTATTATTCATAAATTTCGAAAATCTTTTAACTTTCTTTTTTTCTCTTTGCATTTGTTCGTCCTTTCAATTTTATATTGCGGCTAGACCAATCATGCATGCTATTAATGTTATTATGCTAAATACTGAAACAATAGCATTTTCGTTCCAGCCACATAATTCAAAATGATGATGTAATGGTGCCATCTTAAATACTCTTTTTCCAGTTCTTTTATAGTGTGCAACTTGTATTATGTCTGATAAAGTTTCTAATACTGGAATTATTGCAATTATTAATAATAAAATTGGTAATTTCAAATAAATAGCCATTACCGAAACCGCTCCACCTAAGAACAGTGAGCCAGTATCTCCCATAAATACTTTTGCTGGGTGTAAGTTGAATAGCAAGAATGCTAAACATATTCCTATCAAGCTAACTCCCATTATAACAATTTCTTTAACTCCAAAAATTATTCCTATAACAGTTAAACATGTTAATATAATTGTTGTAACAGATGTACTTAATCCATCTATTCCATCTGTTAAGTTAATTGCATTTGTAGTTCCAAGCATAACTATTATTGTAAATGGTATGTATAGCCAAATTGGCAATGTAATTGACGTTTTCGCAAATGGAATTATTAAATCTGTTCCAATATGCATTACATTTGTTAAATACACTGTAAATACAGTTGCAATTATCAACAGTCCAAACATCTTATATCGTGGTTTTAGACCCTCTGTATTTTTTAAGATTAATTTCTTAAAGTCGTCTACAAAGCCTACCAATCCAAACCCAACTGTTACTAATATTAGTGGTATTAAATTTTTTGCCATTGCCTGTTCAGATGCATCTATGGATTTTGAATATTTTAAAAATACTATTGCTCCTATTATTATTATTGCTAAAATCATTACAATTCCGCCCATTGTAGGAGTTCCCTGTTTTTTTAGATGAGACTTTGGTCCATCATCTCTTTCTTGTTGCCCTATTTTTCTTCTGCGTAATATTGGTATTACTATTAGAGATATTACAAATGCTATAGCAAATGCCAACATTAATATCTTTATTTGGTATGCCATTTTATATTTCTCCTTTGATTATTTGATTTACTATTATTCTTTCATCAAATGGATGTTTTACTCCATTTATCTCTTGATATGGCTCGTGTCCTTTTCCTGCAAGCACAATTATATCTTTCTTGCTAGCCATATTTATTGCATATTTAATAGCCTCTATTCTATCTACTATACATACATATTTTCCTTTAGTCTTTTTTATTCCTGTTTCGATTTCATCTACTATTGTTTGAGGGTCTTCTGTTCTTGGGTTATCTGATGTAATTATTGTAAAATCTGCAATTTTCCCTGATATTTCACCCATTATAGGTCTTTTTGTAGTATCTCTGTCTCCTCCACAACCAAATACAGAAATTACTCTTCCTCTAGTATATGATTTTACGGCATTTAGTATGTTTTCCAAGCTTTCTGGAGAATGTGCATAATCTATCATAATTGTTAAATCTTTGCTGTTATTTACAAGCTCAGATCTGCCTGGAACTCTTACTTCTAGTAAAGCATCTTTTATATTTTCTGCTGAACAACCTAATTTTGTTGCAACACAGATTGCAGCCAAGCTGTTATACACGCTGAATCTTCCAGGGATTCCAACTTTTACTCTCTCATTTTTATCTCCAATTTTAACTTTGAAGTCTACATACGAATTTGTAATTGTAATATCTTTTGCAAGTAAATTACATGCATTGTCAATTCCATATGTTGTTATGTTGCAATCTGGTACTAGACTTGGTACCTTGCAAACTTGTAAATCATCAACATTTACAAAACCACATTTACACGTCTTAAATAACTTCAATTTAGACTCAAAGTAGTCTTGCATATTTGGATGCTCTTTTGGACTAATGTGGTCCTCTGAAAAGTTTGTGAATACTGCAATATCAAATTGGCATCCGGCAACTCTGTTTAATTTCAAACTTTGTGAAGAAACTTCCATTACGATTGCTTGGCAGCCATCTTCAACCATTTGCGCAAAATATTGTTGTAGTTCTATACTTTCTGGAGTTGTTCTATCACTGTCTAGCAACTTCTTATCCCCACTATAAACAGCTATAGTTCCAACTAATCCAGTCTTAATTCCTTGTTTTTGTAGAATCTCTTTAATCATAAATGTTGTAGTAGTCTTGCCCTTTGTTCCAGTAACTCCAATTAGCTTAACTTTTTTTGATGGATTATCATAAAAATTGCATGCACAAATTGCCATCGCATATCTTGCGTCTGGCACAACAATAAGAGTTACATCCTCTGGTATATTTAGACTCTTGATATCTGTTGTCTCCTCAACAAGAATAGTCTTTGCACCTTTCTCAATTGCACTATCTATGTACTGTGTTCCATCTGTTGTGAAACCTTTAATTGCAAAAAACATGCTTCCTTCAACAACTTTTCTAGAATCTTTTTCTATTGTTGTAACCTCTCTATCAATTTCACCTTTAGCTCTAATTCCGTCTATTCCGACTAAAATTTTCTTTAAATTCATAATTACCATTCCTCTCCGAATTTATTGGATTAATATTTACATTGTCATTCTTCATTTTCCCTAGATGTAGTTGAAAAAGAATTAAATTTTAGCAAGGAAAACGAATTTACAAGGCAAGGGCGCATACTTTTTGTATGTAACCGCGTTGTAAATGAAATTTGACGTAGCAAAAATTGTAATTATTTTTCAACTTTACTTTTAACATTATATAATTAAAAAACGCATTTGTATAGGGTTATAGTTATTTTTTCTAAAAAATTTATAGTACATTATATTCGTTAACGTAGAAAATTAGTAAAAAGATTAATTTAATATTTAATTTACTCTCCAGATTTTTTTATAGAAATGTTTTTTACATTCTTAATTTGTAAATTTACATAAAATATGTTATAATGTAAATGTACGTTATTTGCAAAATGGTAGTTTCAAAGAGGATTAATTTTTCCTATTGTTTCTGCCACACAAAAAGTGAGGATTTTTCAATGCGAACGTTTGAAACACAGTTGGCGCTGAATAACATCAGAGTCCCCATTCTTCCACAAGAGCAGAATAGCTTCTTAAAAAAGGTAAATGCAGCAAAAGCTGCCTACTCCATGGTTACTGAAGCAATGTCTACTCGTGAAAAAAGGTGGAATGAATATCGGAAAACCTTGGCTACTAACTGGGAATGTGAGTTTCCTGAGTTAGTCAAAGTGGAAGCCGAACCGTATTTTTCCTTTACCACTTTAGATGAAGCAGTTAATGTTTTCGAAGCAGACATCAAAAAAATTCTGGATTTTTCCAGTCTCTATCTGATATACGCAAACCTTAACATCAAAGCTCACTCTAAATGGTTGCGTCAGGTTGTTGCAGAAGCTCCTGAAAACTGCGACCTCATTGTCATTCGGAGCAACTATACTCCTAGTGTCGATGTGGTTCGTAACTTTAACCTTCAGGTATCAGCACATCAGCCTACTGTTATCGAGGCCTATGGCTATTGCCCTGTTTGGATTGCTTTTCGTCCGGACGAAAAAGTTCGTACTCAAAACTGGTGCATGGTAAAGTCCAATAGCCATGTGGAGTATCTTGTAAAAGATTAATCTATTTTAGTGAATCCTCAGCACGCCCCATACTTTCTATGATAAGAGAGTATGGGGCTTTTTAGTAAATACTTAATTTATTGTAAAATTTGTTAATTTACATAAAATGTGGTATAATGTATGTGTATACGATTTAATACACAGACAGACATTCAAGTTATTTTTACAAAACTTGTTGTCTGTCGCAAGAGAAAGGACGAAATATGTCTCAAACAAGCTATATCCGCGACTTTTCTGCCGTGTTGGTTGCAAATGGGTTCAGGGAACCCAAAGGCATAATAGCCAAATTCAAGTTCAACCAGAAATGGGAAGAAGCCCAGGCATTCTACGATGAATTTGTCGATGAGTACACCGATCTCACCGCGAAGTGGACAAAAGTCCGGGTGGACTTAGCTGCTGACTGGGGCTACAAAGTTCCTAGTCTGGTGGAAATCGAGGGGTTCTTAAACATCAGGTTCAAGACTCCCAAGCAGGCTATCATGGCAATAAAGAAAGCCGAGCACAACATCAGCTTGTCTGACCTTGATGGTCACAAGTCTGATCTTATCCAGGATTTCCGCGCCAAATGGGCCAACGAAATTTTGAAGATGGCATCAGCAAAAAAATGCAACTTGGTAGTGCTTCGTGCCTACGGAAAAATTCCTGAGCTTTCTGGCGTTTTGGAATTTTCCAACGCAATTCAGGAAGGTAAAGAAGCCTGCCTCACTCTCCCCGGCTCTCCTATCTGGGTGGCATGCCATCCGGAAAAAGTGGACAAATTCTTGGATGCCTTCACTCGTGAGACCACGGCAGTGAACTACATCTGACAATTTTCCCAACCTCTTGCGCACGGTCGCTCTATTAGAGTGGCCGGGATTTTTTTATTTTTTCGTAAATTTTTGTATTGATTTTTACCAAATTTGGTAATATACTAATATGTGGCTTAAAACAAGAAACATAACATGATGTATATGTTTCTATTAAAATAGCCAAGAAAGGAATTGATTTATTATGATTAAAATAGCATTTTTTGATACAGAGGATTACGATAAAAAATTATTTGATGAGTATAACAAAACATACAATTATCAAATTACTTATTTCAAGTCAAGATTAAACGCAGAAACAGCACCACTTGCAAAAGGATATGATGTTGTTTGTATTTTCGTAAATGATAAGGCAGATAAAGAAACATTAGATATTTTAAATGAGTGTGGAGTTAAATTATTAGCTCTAAGATGTGCTGGATTCAACAATGTAGATTTAAACCATCTTGGTAATATCAGAGCCGTACGTGTTCCACAATACTCTCCATATGCTGTTGCAGAGCATGCCACTGCCCTATTGCTAAATATCAACAGAAAAATATACAAATCTTATCAAAGAGTAAAAAAATACAACTTTGCACTCGAAGGACTAGTTGGCTTTGATTTACACGGCAAAACAGTTGGAGTTGTTGGAACTGGAAAAATTGGAAAAGTATTTATCCAAATAATGAAAGGTTTTGGAACAAAGGTTATTGCATATGATTTATTCAAAGACGAAAAAGCAGCTGAAGAATTAGGATTCGAATACGTTAGCTTTGATGAATTATGTGAAAAATCTGATATAATATCACTTCACTGCCCTCTTACACCTGAAACAGAACATATAATCAACAAAAAAACTTTGGACAAAATGAAAGAAGGAGTTATAATAATCAACTGCAGTAGAGGTGGATTAATTAACACAGATGACTTAATAGCTGAATTATCAACTGGAAAAATCGGCGGTGTAGGACTAGATGTATATGAACACGAGGAAGATTACTTCTTAATGGATATGTCTGGTTCATATAAGAGAGATAAAAACTTATCACTATTAATCTCTATGCCAAACGTTATAATAACTGCACACCAAGCATTTTTCACATCAGAAGCATTAAACAAAATTGCAAGTGATACATGTCAAAATATTAAAGATATTTTTGAAACAGGAACTTGTCAAAACGAATTAAAAGGTGAATAATTTTTTAACTCATGCGCTTTTTTGAGTACAAAATTATATATCAAAAAAAGAAAATGCTATTTTGGAAAAACAAGGTCGAGCCCGCTTTTCGAGGAGTCCGAAGGAGCTCCGACCAAGGGCGACTTACCGCAGTTTAACAAAATAACATTTTCTTTTTATTATATAATACATTTAAAAAAAACATTAGTTCAAAAGTTTAATATGCAATTATTGTTGTTCCACTTTTGGTTTTTATTCCTGCTTTTGGTAATTGGTCTGTTATTGTTTCTTTTTCTTCGCTTTTCTTAAATTCTAATTGTAGTCCAACGTCTTCTAATGCCTTTTTTGCTTCTTTTTCTGTCATTCCTATTATGTTTGGAACTTCTACTTCTGTTCTTTCTTCTTCTTGTTCATTGTCTTTTTTTATTTCTAGATATGGAAGTACCTCTCCTAGTACTTGTGAGCCTATTGGTGCTGCAACTCCTCCACCTTGATGTCCTCCTTCCCCAGTTGGATTGTACAAGGTTATTAATATGCACACTTCTGGGTCTGATATTGGAGCCGTTCCAATGAATGATGTTACGTATTTTCCTGTATTTACACCATCTTCTGATGTTCCTGTTTTCCCGCCTATACTGTATCCCTTTACTTGAGCATTTTTACCGGTTCCTTCTGCAACAACACTTTCCATCATGCTAAGCATTTTTTTAGATGTCTCCTCTGATATTACTCTGTCTTTTTTCACTACTTCTACGTCTGTTACTTCTCCTTTTTTGCTGTCTATTATTTGTTTTACAACTCTTGGTTTTATATATGTGCCTCCATTGGCTATTGTAGAAACCATTGTTATCATTTGTATTGGTGTAACCTCAAATCTTTGACCAAATGCTATTGTTCCAAGCTCTACGGGTCCAACCTTTTTTTCAGCCAAGAATATTCCTGTTGCTTCTCCCGGCAAGTCTATTCCAGTTTTGCTTAAAAATCCATATTTTCTTAAATACTCATAATATTTAGCAACTCCTATTTTTTCTCCTAACCCTATAAATACTGGGTTGCACGAGTTCATAAGTGCTTGCCTTAGGCTCTCCGGTCCATGTGGTCTATAATATCTCCAACATTTCATCTTAGTTCCAGCCACATCAATATAGCCGACACAACAAAACTCACCTTCCTTATCCGTTGTTTGAACTATCCCTTCTTGTAGTGCAGTTGATGCAGTTACTAGTTTAAATGTTGAACCAGGCTCATATGTATCCGAAATTGCCTTATTTCTCCACATTGCCTGAAGTGCATTTGAACGTTCAGTTGCAGTCATAGAACTCCAATTAGCTTTTTGTTCTTCATTATTTATAGTATACGGATCATTCAAATTAAAATCTGGGTAACTTGCAATTGCAAGAATATCCCCATTTTTAGGGTTCATTACACATATGTTTCCACCATCTGTACACACATTATCTATACACGCTTCTTTCAAATATTTTTCTGCAATTCCTTGAATTGTTGCATCAATAGTAAGTACTAAATCATTTCCGTCTTTTGCAGGCTCATAACTCTCAGACACATCGCTAATATCTAGCCCTTTGGCATCTGTCATCTTTAAAATCTTGCCATTTTCTCCATTTAAAACATCGTCATATCTGGCCTCTACCCCCGCTAGCCCTTGATTATCACTACCACAAAATCCTATTATTTGAGAAGCTAAATTATTAAAAGGATAAAATCTTTTAGTATCTTCATCAATATTAATTCCAGATGTAATATTCTCATTTTTCATCCATACACGAAGCTCATTGCTTTTATCTTTATCAACTTTTTTTGCAATTGTCTCTATCGCAGTTTTCTTATTTACCTTTTTTAAAACCTTTTCATAATCTAATTCAAACAACTCTGCAAATTTTTTTGCAACTTTCTCCTTATTTTCTTTAGATATGTTTACAGGATTTATAGTAATTGTTTCAACACTACTGCTAGTTGCTAGTACTGTCTTACCAGTTGCATCATAAATAGTTCCTCTCTTTGGATTAATTTTTCTATCCAACGTTTGTTGTAAATATGCCATCTGTTGCAAACTATCACCATTATGAAATTGAATCCATGCAACCCTTATTATTAAAGCCAGAAAAACGCTAGTAACAATTAAAAGAGCTATTCTAATTCTCTTCTTTCTAGAAATTTCACCAGTCTTTTCTAGTTGATATTTCTTCATCTT
>CAKOZB010000008.1 GCA_934131055.1 uncultured Clostridia bacterium
CTAGAAGAGTTCGCTTATTAGCTAAATTTGTCGTTCTATATTTTGCCTGCTCTATAACTGAGCTTATTAATTTTTTATTATACACTAAATCTACTAAAATCCATTTTGTAATCCATACTCCTAAATAACCTACTGCCCATAAAATACAACATTTTAATATTTCTAAATAAAATTTTTTGTATGTAGAATTTTCTTTATTTTCAGTCATTGCATATATCAAAAGTGGTATACCTAATGTTACAATTGGAACTGTTAGAAAATCAAAAAAGCTAGTTAGTCCTCCTATAACCATAAAAAACATTAATTTATCTTTCACATCTCTAGATAGCAATATTATTGATGCAATTGTTGCAATCAAAAACACAGATGCACCTTGTAGTGAATTTCCAATATAAAAGTAGTCACAAATTATCATTCCTAATAAGAATACAATAGCAGTTCCTAAATCTATTTTCTTATAAATTTTATACAGCATTATTAGTCCTAATATTGCAAATGCAATTAATAAGATATTTCTTATCTCCGTTATATTAAAGAAAATTAATAATGGTCTTAGAAAGATCAAATAACCGTGCCAATACCTTGCGTATTCAAAACTTTCTGTGATGTCATTATTAATTGTATCATGTAATTCGCCAACTTGATTTAATCCTTCATATTTTGACGCAGATTTTAATTCACCTGTCGAATCCGGATATATTATTTCTGTTTTTCCGTCGATATAATTTTTTCGTGCCATCATTGCAGAGTAAAACGGTGTTTTAGTATCTATCGAAAATGCAGTATTAACCATTAAAGCATCAGTAAAATTGTCGAATTTCAATTTTATTCTTTTATTTTTTATTGTAATAAAATATAGATTTGTTTGCTTATCAAGTATTTCTGAACTTTCTTCTACTGATTTAGTTATCATTTTTTTCGGTATTAGTGATGTTATAGTTAATGCTAGGCAAAAGGCTATAATCATTATAATAAAGACCAATAAATATTTAAAAATTTTCTTCATATGTTAATTGAACTCCCCTATTCTTTATCTTTCTTAATCTGTTTACTATATCTGTCTTCCTCACTAAATATGCATCCACAATATTTTTGCATATATAATCCTAAATCGTGAGCCTTTTGATGTCCTTCCCAGAATCCAACTCTGAAATCTCTATATAAAAAATCTATTCCATACTCTTCACTATATTGTACCATTAACTTTTTTATGAAATCGTGTTTTTGATATATGCTGTATAGCAATGTAGTCGTAACCGTATCATATCCATGTTCTTTGGCATATTCAAATGTTTTTCTTAGCCTAACTGGATAGCAGTAGTTTACACATCTCGCATTTAAGTTTTTTACAGCTTCCTTGCAAAACTCATCTAAGCCATATTCTTCTTCGAATATGGCTTGTACATTTATTGATTTTGTATATTCTTTTAGGCAGTCTCTACGTGCTTTGTATTCCGTGTATGGGTGGATATTGGGATTGTACCAATATGCTGTTGGCTCTATTCCCTCTTCTCTTAGTTTGTCTATGCAGTACACGCTAC
Source organism: uncultured Clostridia bacterium (assembly GCA_934131055.1). Lineage (GTDB taxonomy): Bacteria > Bacillota > Clostridia > TANB77 > CAG-508 > CAG-245. Next base: position 1,542 of record CAKOZB010000008.1, read on the forward strand.
AAGGTGCACAGCATGTGTGCATTAATAATTTCATTGTTAGTTTTGCTCCTTTCAGTTTTATAAGTGAAATATTATAACACCAAATATAATGTATGTAAGGAATATTAAACTATACAGACATATTATTTTTGTTAATTTATTTGGACTATATTCACTCTTAGCCTTAATATCACCCAGTAACAATAACATTATTGGCATTATTGGAATAAAATATCTGCCTTGTATTCCTTGTATTTCTAAACTTTCTATTTGAGTCCACTGAACATAAAGAGAACAGAATATTAACCCAATAACTGTTACAGTTATTATTCCTAATACTATTTTTTGTCTGTTAGAAAACTTGTTTTTTATACTTTCATCAGTTAGTGTTACAAACATAGTTAATGCTATAAATACTATAACAAATGTAGTTCCATCTACCTGGTCTCCCCATTCTAATTGATTTCCAAAAGCACTTAACAAGTATTTACTTGAATTGTTATTTATTGTATATAATATCATTTGCCCAAATTTTATTGGATTTTTTATAGCTTCTAGTATCATTCGGCTTCCCGATTCTCCACCTCTTGAAATTAAGATGCTAAACCCAAATGTCAACCATGTAATGTTTATTAGTATTGTCAAGAATATGACTAATATATCTTCTTTTATTTTTTCATTTAGTCCGCCATACTTTTCCTTTGGTATTACTAATATTAATAACACTAGAGGAAAATATACTATTTTACAACATGCTATTACGCAAGATAATATGCCAATAATTATCTTATGCTTTTTACTTAGTAGTTTTATCTCTTTATTAAATGCAAGGTTTAATATATATGCTATGAAGAAATAACATATTGCGATAGTAAATCCATCAGAAGAAAGAGTACTAAATCCTTCTATCGCAATAGGTATCATCGAGGTAAGTAACAAAATTTTCTTACCAAATGGCATCATCTTTATAGCTTTATATAACAATATTATTGAAATAATAATATTGCTAAACCTTCCAAGATATATAAATATAACAGGTGACTTTGTTATCAATTTTGCTAAAAGCAACCCTACAAGAGTTCCTGTATATTGAACTGGATTATAAATTGATGTAGTTGTTATCCCTACACACACTTTAACATTAGAATCTATTTTTTCGTTACATTTCAATATTTCATAATAAGGTTTATTAATTTTACTACCTATTGTCTCAAATGTGTTCTTAAATGCGGCTGGTACCATAATTTGATTTCCAGCTAATACTTCACCATTGACAATTCCATATTCTCTATAAAATTGAAGAGTTTCATCATGTCCACTTCCAAATGGTATTACTAAAGACATCATAATACAAAACATTGGAACAATCATTAAAAAAACATTTTCTTCTTTTATGTCTGTTTTATCAAAAATATATGATGCGATCAAGAATACTATAATTTCTAAAATTATTACTAATGTTATTATCAAAAGATGTTCTTCTTTACTATAATATCCTAGCCTCAAATATATTTCCTTGTCAATTTGCTCTCCATCCATAGTCACTTTGGTTGAACTGCCTATGTTTTTAAAGTATGGCAAATATGGTGCATTTGTATTGTATGATACAATTATTTTGTATAATTTATCTTTAGAATGTTTCTGCACATCAAAGTCAACTTTATATGATAGACTATATTGTAAATTTTCAACTCCAATACTCTTCTCACAAATTACATTTCCAGTGTCTACTTCTTCAATTTTTATATTTATAATTTGTGATAAATCATAATACATTTTCAGTTCTCTATAAAAGTTAATGTAAACATAGTTTAGCCCATCATGTTTTGAAGTAAATGTCTGTTCTTCTTTTATATCAGAATTTTCTGATTTTCCACTATAATCATAGCGTATTAAATAATATTTTTCATTTTCGCTAAGTTCATACTTTGTAGTTTCCACTCTATATTTATACTCTATCAATAAAAATAAAAATATCAATACTATTCCAAATATTATTTTTATCTTTTTGTTTCTCATTATATATCCCCCTAGATTAGTTTCAATTTTTTACATTTTCTTAGCAACACATATCTTATTCTTCTTGAAATTTTGTATTGGAACTAAACATACTGTAATTAATGCTAACAAATTAATATATAAAACACCTAATACTTGTGCTTCACTATGTAGTGCAAAAAATGCAATATATGACACCTCCACAGCATAAGACAAGTTTATTGTTAGTCTTATATTTTTTCCATTTAAAAACATTATTGTTGGAAATAGCCACAATATATACCAAGAGTTGAAGTTCGTTATTAATATGAATGTGAATATATACAATAAAGAGTTGTATTGTCTTATATATTTTGAAAACGACTTTTTCTCATTATTTATTATCAATTTAATTACTGTACTTATATATATTTCTGCAAAAATAACTAGTAAAACTACTTTAAAAATTTTCATTGCATCTAATCCAAATAAATAATAAAATACCAACATTATAGACCTGTTATATTTTGCCTGTTGTATAAATAATCCTGCAAATATGTTCAAATCCCTTACATATATTGCATAAAATCCTGTAAGTATTACTATAAATTCCAGTCCATACAATATGCAATATTTTATTTTCTCTGGTATGCTTTTTTCTCTTACATAATATAAAATTATAAAAGGCAATATTAATATTCCTAAATATTTTATGGCTGTTGCCATTGCCACAAACGCAACTGATAATAGTAAATTTTTCTTTTTTGTAGCAAAGTATATTGCAAGTAATATAAATAAAACTATAAAGATATCATTATGTACATTTGATAAAGACTCGAATAATATTGCTGGATTCAAGCCATAAATCAAAACAAATTTCTTTTTATGGGTTATCTTCCAAATTAATAAGCAATTTATTAAATGAACTATTAGATTAGTCCCCTTAAATATAGCTAATGCCACATCAATGTTACCAAATGAAATACTGGTTAATAATTTGCAAATTAAAGTCCAAAGTGGCCCATATACAACTGTTTCGTATCTCCAACAGTTTGCAACTTTATTTTGCATTTGGTCTTTTATTTGATATTCATCACTAATTTGTCCAACTGATTTGTAATATGGATTTTCATGATAATGTGAATCTGACCAGCCATTTGCTATATATGAATATACATCTGTACTTGTATATGGAATAATTAGTGCAAATAGGACTGAAATTATACAAAGCGAAATAATTAATTGTCTCTTATTTTTGAATATTTTATTGCAATACTTTATCACTAACATATACAAAACGAACATTATCGACATAAGCCCAACGAAGCATACAGTATTTATCCCTTTTAGAAATGCTGTGTTAGGTATCTTAAAAATAAATGTCCACTGATAAGTAAATCTATAAATTGATTGATTTTCTACTAAATATATTATTGATGGCATTGCAAAACAGATAACTACGGCAATAAATAATATTAGCACCCACTTTTTATTTTTCATATGACTATTATTTCCTTCCAAATATATAATTTTTTACAATTGTAATTGGTATGATGCCCCAATATGTTTATATGCTGCTGGCAATGGGACTCTTCCTCTCTGCGTTCTAGATATAAAACCAATCTGTATTAAATATGGTTCATAAACATCTTCCAATGTATCTATGTCTTCACCAACCGTTGTTGCCAAAGCCTCTATTCCAATAGGTTTTCCTTGATATTTTATTATCATAGTTTCTAGAATTTTCCTATCTATTTCATCTAACCCTAATTCATCTATTTCTAGTTTATTTAATGCTGTTTTTGCAATTTTTAAATCTATTTTACCATTTCCTAGAACCATAGCATAATCTCTAACTCTTTTTAATAATCTATTTGCAATTCTAGGAGTTCCTCTAGATCTTCTTGCAATTTCACTACTTGCTTCTTCATCAATTTCTACACATAGTATTTTGGCAGACCTGTTTATTATTTTAATTAAGTCTTTCTCATCATATAATTCTAATCTATGTACTATACCAAATCTATCTCTTAATGGAGTAGTAAGAGAACCTGCTTTTGTTGTAGCTCCAATTAATGTAAACGGTGGCAGATTTATTCTTATAGATTTTGCCGTTGGTCCTTTTCCAATTATAATGTCTAAAACATAATCTTCTAGGGCTGGATATAAAATTTCCTCTACATTTTTATTTAAACGATGAATCTCGTCTATAAATATGACCTCATTTGGAGTTAAATTTGTTAATAACGCTGCAAGATCTCCAGGTTTTGTTATTGCTGGTCCAGATGTAATTTTTAATTTTGCTCCCATCTCATTTGCAATTATTCCAGCAAGTGTAGTCTTACCAAGTCCTGGAGGGCCATATAATAGCACATGGTCTAATGCTTCTTCTCTCTTTTTCGCAGCCTCTATATAAACTTTCATACTCTCTTTTACTTTAGTTTGTCCAATGTACTCTTCTAATAACTGGGGTCTTAAAGTTGTTTCGAGCGTTTCTTCATTGTTATCTTCAATGCCTGGATTCATTATTAATTTTTCCTTCATTATATAATATGCCTTTCTAATAGTTTTTTATTATTTTGTATGTTCCATATTCGTTTGTTGTAGTTCCCGTCACCTGCATTTTTTCAATATTTTCGGTGTATCTTTTATTTATAACGACTATATATTTTTTTCTACTATTTATCATATCTATAGTTTCTTCTGTTAATGCTCTCTCCCAGAAACTATAATCATCAAAAGAAAAAATAGATACTTTATGTGGTATGTTTATTTGTGGATTCTTGTTCTTCGTCTCTGCCAATTCATATGGAGATATCTTTTTCTCTAATAACGGATATATATATGGCTCTGCCTTATAATGTACTATAAAATATTTATCAGCATCTATATTATTCGGGTCAGCTTCGATCTGCTCTGTTATAGTATAAATTTCCTTATCTGAATATGGCTCATTTGCATTTTTTATATCTGTTTTAGCCGTATCAAAATATTCTATTTCAAAGTTTATAAATAGTACACATAATATTGTAAGCACTATACTTGGTATTATATAAGATTTTTCACAAAGTTTAATTATTCCAATTGTAGTTACATATAGTAACGGAATATACACTATATTAATTTTATTTATTGAACCAATCTCTACAGTTAAGTTAGTAATGTATAAAACCAAAAATGTTATAGTCAAGAAACCATCTAGACTAAATTTTCTTCTTGCTAAACTAAATATAAAATCTGATATTCCTTCAATTAATCCGGCTATAAAGAATGGTATTATAAAAATATAAATACTATTCTTATTGATAAATACTTTTCTTATTGCTTCTGTTCCATACTTAAAAATATTAAATACTTGTATTTCTCCTTCTCTGTAAAAAGGCAATTTAGGAATTGTAAATATTCCTAATCTTGTTTCAGATACATATCCACGGTTTAATAATATTAAGTATATTAGAGGCATTGCCAATATTACAATTGGAATTCCAAGTATGATTATTTGTTTAAATTTTATATTTTTCATATATAAAGAATAGATAATGTAGAAAAGTAAAAATACAGGAATCAGTATCCATGAAAGTGCATACGTATACAAAGTTATTCCTATTAGAATCCCAGCAATTGCATAATGCCAGTTTTTATTTGCGGTTAATAGTAATAATATATCTAGCATTAACATTGGAGCTAATAAATTACAATCAAGCCCCCACCTCGACGCCTCAATGTGCCATGGGCATATAATTATTAAAAACGCATATAAGAGTGCTGTTTTTTTGTCTTTAAATTTATCTACTAGCACATACGAAACTATAATTCCCATTATAAAAAATATTAGTTCTGGTAACCTATACGATACAATATTGGCTCCAAATAGTTTTATAAACGGAATTGTTGAATATGCATATAAGGCACTTTGTCCACCTCCAAAATTTATAAGATACAGAGGCCATTTGTTTAAATATCTGTCAACACCGTAATTTGCAAGACAATATGCATCATACGCTGCTCCTGCCTCATCAACTCCAATATATTCTGGAATCTTTCCAAATTTATACAATCTTGTTATTGCCATTACAAGTATAAGTATAGTTAAAATCCATTTATAATTCTTATTTATAAAATTATCTTTTTTATTTTCTATTTCATTTATGGTATCTTTATGTAAATTGTATTCCAACATATATTTTTGAGTGATTTTTATTATTGCACTAAAAAAAATCACTACAATGGTTATTAATGCTTGTATTTTCATTTTTAGTTATGTTCCTTCCTTAATAAGACAAGCCTTATTTTCTTTTGTATATTTCACATTACTCTTGCTTTATATTTTTATTTGTCATTCATTTCTTTTTCTCCATTATATTCGTTTACCAAATATAATGGTCTATTTTTTGATTCATTAAATATTCTTCCTAAATATTCTCCCATAATTCCAATTAGTATTATTTGTATTCCAGAGAAAAATAATATTAGTAATATGATTGCTTGGAATGCTTGTATTGCAGTATGAGTAACACATGCTTTTACAATTACATATATGAAATATATAAATAATGCTAAAAATGTTGGAATACTCAAGAACGTTGATATTCTAAGTGGTGATGTTGTAAATGATGTAATTCCATCTATTGCTAAATCTATCAATTTTTTGTAGTTCCATTTTGTTTTTCCGGCAATACGTGGGTCTCTATCATACATTATTTCTTTCTTGTTATAACCAATCCAGCTAAACATGCTTTTAGAGCATCTACCTGTTTCTCTCATTTTTTTCAATGCATTTACACATCTTCTATCTAATAATCTAAAGTCTCCTGTATCTTTTTGTATTTCAACCTTTGTTAGACTTTGTAATACTCTATAGTACATTTTTGATGTGAATTTTTTTAGCCATGTTTCGCCTGCTCTTGACCTTCTCTTTGCATACACATCATCATAGCCTTGTTCCCATAATTTTATCATTTCTGGAATAAGCTCTGGTGGGTCTTGAAGGTCTGCATCCATTATTATTACACAATCTCCAGTTGCATAGTCAAGACCTGCTATCATTCCAATTTCTTTTCCAAAATTTCTTGAAAAGTCTACATAGCATACTCTTTTGTCTTGTTCTCTTAATTTCTTTATTTCATTTAATGTATTATCTTTGCTTCCATCGTTTACAAATAATAATTCGAATTCATAATCTTTTACTTCATTCATTATTTTGCTAACTCTTTCATATAAGAAAGGTAATGATTCTTCTTCATTATACGCTGGTACTAAAATTGTAATCTTTTTCATATTATCGTCCTTTTCTACAAATTTATATATTTTTATCAGTTCTGTTTGACTTTAGTTTTTCATTTTCTATTTCTTCATTATCTCTTAAATGTACTATGTCTTTATATCCTATTGCAACTATAGCAATTACAAGTAATGCAAACGATAAGGCTTTCCATATGCCACTATCAAGCAATATTATTGCAATCATTCCAAGTGTTGCAGTTACTCCATATAAGATTAAAACGGCTTGCCTTTGTGTATACCCTTTTGCCATTAGCCTATGGTGTAAATGTCCTTTATCAGCTTTAAATACTCCTTTTATTGACTTGGTTTTTACTATTCTTCTAACAATAGCCCACAAAGTATCGAATATTGGAAGTGCAAGTACAATTATTGGAGCAATAATTACAATTGCTGTGTATGTTTTTGCGACTCCTAATATTGATATTATTGAAATTGCATAGCCCATAAAGTTTGAGCCAACGTCCCCAATAAATGTTTTTGCAGGATTAAAATTATATGGCAAAAAACCAACTATTGCTCCAGCAAGTGCTGTTATTAATATAATTGCAATTAATGGTGATTCATTCAAAGAGAATATTATTAGCATTGAAATACATGCAATTAAGGTTATTCCAGATGATAGTCCATCTAATCCATCAATTAAGTTTATTGCATTTGTTATTCCTACAATCCAACCAATAGTTAGAATATAGCTTATTACCTCATTTATCATTATGCTGTTTTCTTTAAATGGTATAGTAAAGTTATCTATGCGCACTCCACAACTTACTACTATTATTGCAGCAATTAATTGTCCTGCTAACTTAGCTAATGGGCTTATTCCCTTAACATCATCAATATAACAGGTAATTCCAAGAACCATGGCTCCAAATAAGAAGCCCAATAATTTCTTTCCTAGTCCATCTGTTATAAAATCAATATTGTTTTCTATTCTCATTGTTATTATTAAATAAATTGCTGATACTAAAAAACCTGCAATTACAGCTATACCACCAAGTCTTGGCATTGGTTTTTTATTTACTCTTCTATCATTTGGATAATCTACCGCTCCTACTTTTTTCGCCCACCTTATAGAATATGGCGTTATAACAAATGCAGTTATAAATGCAAGTAAAAACGCAATGGCAATGTCTCCCCACATACTAAAAAATTCCTTTCAAATCTAATTGTTTTTACATTAAAATTATATCATATTACAGCCATTTTTCAACTTTATTTGTCAGTTTTATATATTTTTCGCAATTTTTCTTAGCTCTGTTTCTTCATTCTTATTTTTGTTGTAATTTTGCCTGGTATAAATAAAACTGAAACCATTATTTTATTCATTAATCCATTAATATTTTTTATTGGATGTTTTTCCTTTGTAAGTACGCTAAACAATATGTAATGTTTATACACATATAATCTCTTTTTAAAAGTTACACCATGCATATCTTGGTTGAATATCTCTTTAAAATAGTTATAGTATCCGAATGGACTCGTAGTAAATAATTTACTAATGTTTTTAGTGTACCCTTCTTTTTGATATTCACATATCATTATAGGCTTATTAAAGCATCTTACTTGGTATTGCAAATCCATTTCGTGGTGTAATCTTGCCTCTGTTACAAATTTTTCTTCATGTTCAAGCTTGTATTCAAATTGTTTTCTTATTGAAGCATTGTACACTAGAGCCTTTTCTCCTGTAATACCATTTTTAAAGTACAAATCAAACATTGTGCTTGGATAATCATTTTCTATAAAATTGTTGCCCATATTTTGTCCATCTTTAGTATATTTTAAAAATACTAAGGCATAGGTTTCACCCATATCCTTGCATTCTTGCAAAGATTGCACAATTATCTTAAAAGCATCTTTTGTAAAGAAATCATCAGAGTCGCATTCCACTATTAAATCTCCCGTTGTTTCCTTTATAAGGTTATTTATAGCTGTCATTTTTCCTTGATTTTCTTGATGAAAATATTTAACATCTATTAAATTTTCTTTACAATATTCTTCTACTATTCTTTTAGTATTATCTGTAGAGCCATCGTCCATAACCAACCATTCGAGCTGTACTTCTGGACAATTATTACTGTTTATTAATATGCTTGCATATAATTTATCTAGAAGTTGTGCTCTATTGTATGTGGCTGTAAGTATTGATATTTTCATTTTTTCTCCTTCTATTCATCCAGATTTATATTATTTTTCCTACTCTGTCTGGGTGCTTGCTGTTTTCATCTATCATTTTTTCTATTTTGCCAATAATTCTGTCATTTTTATATTCATATTGGCTGTTTTGTTTATCTTTTTGTTTGTAATTTTTAACTGCAAACTTTAAGGCGTCTTCCACTCCTTCTTCGCTATTCGAAACAATGTGGCTCTTTCCTGCATAATCTATTAGTGCCTCTCTCGTAGCCGTATTGGTTGTAAGAATAAACTTATTTAATATTTTGGCTTCCTCAACAACCATTGGATATCCTTCAAAGTTTGATAACAAGCAAAAGAAATCTACTTTTTTCACTATTGGATACGGATTTTCTCTTGCTCCTATTAGTTTAAAGGTCTCTTCTACTCCCTCCTCCTGAATCTGTTTTTCTAGTTTTTCTCTTAGAGGTCCATCTCCAATAACAATAATTTTGTGGTTATAGCCTTGTTTTATTAGTTTGGAATGAACTTTTATTAGTCTATCTATGGCCTTTTGGCTAACTAGCCTAGAAACCTGTACTATTGTTGGTCCAGATTTTTTTCTGTTTTCAAACAATTTATTATCTTGTTCATCTAGCTTTTCTTCTGCCAACTTAAGTATTCTTTCACAATTTATGTAATTGTTAATAACCTTTTCATGAGGTAAATCCATATCATCATAAACTTTGTTAAACTTGTCTAAATTATCTATACTAACAAAAACAAGAGTATCAAATTTTTCATATATATTTCTGTCTAAAATTCTCTTAATTTTAGATTTTGGACCTTTTCCAAAAACTTTAGAAATATCATTGTGAATCCAAGCAATTTTCGTAGAGTTTTTGTCTTTAACACTAAAAATTCGAGTAATAGGTCCCTCCAAAAAAGCGATTTGTGTAAAATATTCTCCGCTCTTTACATATTTTTCGAATATTTTTTTCTTTTCCAACAAAACTTTAATAGGTATTAGTTTTTTCTTTAATTTTCCCATATCATTATACTTAAAATTGAATAGACTTATAAGTTTTATTTTAGAGTCAAGCTCTTTTTCTAGCTCTCCTCCAGCATAAATTGTAAAAATTGTAACATCGTATTTTGCTGTAAGTTTATTAGCAATATCAACAAGTACTCTCTCTGCGCCTCCAAGTGTAAGACCAGTTATTCCAAAAATAATTTTTTTCACATTTTTCTCCGTCTCTGGTTCTTTTTTGCTTCCCTCGTAAATTTTCATTTCATTATCCTCAAAATCTTTACAACCATTAAATATAAGAGTTGCAAGAGTTATTATAATCATCATACTTGATGAATTGAAAAATGTATATCCAGATAGAAATGATATGAATATGGCAAACCATAAACCAAATGTGCTCATCAAAAATTCAATATTCATATTTTTTATTTTCTTTACTGCCATATAAGTTCCATATATTGCAATAGCTAAAAACGGCATGAAATATAAGAAAAATCCTATTACTCCAAAATTATATAAAAATGCTGGAACTTCCATTTCAAAAATCATCTCATAAAAATGTGCCATATATCCATTACCGAAAAGTAACATTGGAATACTGTTTTGATTTTTTATTAATCTACTATGGTATATAAATTGCAATGCTCGCATGTTTGTATTCTGAATTTGTTTTTCATTTGCAATATCATATAATTCTAAGTAAGTTTTTTGCATACTCTCAGGCATATAGCCTTCATCAATTTCGTTATTTTTTATTTTCTTCACAATATCAACAATATCACCTGTTACATGAGCGGTTTTTCCAGTCATTGTATCTATAATTTGATTTTCTCTTTCTTGAAGGTCTTTTCTTCTCTCAATAGTTTTTGAGCCAAATGCAATTACTGCAATACCAATAACAACCAATGCAAGTAAAAATGCAGGCAAGGCCTTTTTGTTTAATTTGCTATTTTTTATCAAGCTGTTAATTATACAAATTATGCAGTACATCAGTATTACAATTATAAAACCAAATAAACCAGTTCTAGTTCCTAGTAAAGTACATAAATATGCTCCAGCAAGAACTACTGTCATAAAAGTCCATATTCTAATTCCAGTTTTATTATTTTTTCCTAGATTTGGAAGAATAATAAACAGTTCTAATAACATTATTGTTCCAATGCTATTTCCAGATTCAAACCATCCTTTGTAGCCTATTTGAACTTCACTATATGTATATGAAGATGTTCCTGTAATTAGAGAAATATACATAAGCACAATATATACTGTAAACGAAATTAGTACAGACAATTTTAATTTATTTATAATCTTTGTACCATCTTCATTTTTAAGCTCTTTTTCTCTATTTTTATAAACAAAGAAATAAATGTAAATAAATAAATTCATTATCATGAAAGTGTAATTAACCAAATATTGAATTTCTTGAGTTATACTTCCATATGCACATCCCGTGCTCTTTTTATAAAATATGTAAAGATGGCATATTGCATATATAAAATACGTGCCTCCCGCCATAAGAATATAAGGCTTTAACTTATCTTTAAAAAATATATAACAAATTGCAATTATTGGTATAATTGGTCTTATAAATGTAGATATCGAAATATTAGTGTTAAAATAGTTTCTAAACAGGAAACTTGCAGCATCCAATATCGGACATATTATTATTAAAAAACACAATAAATTTTCTATTGTGATAATATTTTTCAAATTAAGCTTCTTTTCTTTTTTGATATTATCTTCCATAATTAATATCTTCCTCACTAAACATATATTGAGTTGCAAAAGAAAAAATTGTAATCTTTTTTCAACCCTTTTCGATTGTAATTTTTCAAGATTATTATATATACTAAATGCTAAAAAAGCAAGCAAAAAAGTAGAACATATCATAAAAAGGTTTTAGTATAAAAATTACCATACTAAAACCTTTTCTTTTACAATTCTTCTGCAAATCTTCTTTCTAATTTTTTAAATACAAAATATCCAACAATGCAAAGAACTATTCCCATTATAAATGCAATTAGCAATCCTCTAAAATCCGGCATTGTTTTACTATAGAATATAGCTCTATAGCCATCTATTAAGTATGACATTGGATTTAATCTTAATAGCCATCTAAAGCTTGCTGGTACAGCCTCCATAGAATATACGATTGGTGTTGCATAAAATAACAATTGCATAAATACACCTAGTAAGTGTAATAAATCTCTAAAGTATACTGTTAAACTACTTACTAGAAGTGATATTCCTATAGATACAATGAATTGTATTGCAAGTATTAAGAAATACCATAATATATTCCATGATAATCCGATTCCACCAAAAATAACAAATCCTAGTATGATTATTGTTGCAATTAAAAAGTTTACTCCTTCACTTGCAACAAGTGATATTGGCAGAATTTCTCGTGGAAAATACACTTTTTTTATAATATTGCCATTATCAACCATTACAGCTGCTCCTCTTATAACAACATTATAAAAATATTGCCACGGAATTAAACCACAACACAAGTAAACAGCATAATTCTCTATATTACTTTTTAATATTACTTGGAAAACTAATGCATATACAGCAATTTGAAGTAGTGGATTTAAAAAAGACCATAACACGCCTAAAAATGAGTGTTTATATTTTCCACCTACATCTTTTGTTATATTTGTTTTTAATAGTTCTCTATATGCGTACAAATCCTTTATTATGTTCATTTACAAAGTCTCCTTCAAATATTCTTCTATTACATCATCTGGTTTTCCATCCATTTTTACGACTCCGTCGCATAACCATACTGCTCTAGTACAAAATTCTTTTACTGTTCCCATACTATGAGTTACAAATACCATTGTTTTTCCTTGAGCCTTTAATTCTTTCATTTTTGCAATACATTTTTCTTGGAAATGTTGATCTCCAACAGCTAAGATTTCATCAACTAATAGTATGTCCGCATCAACATTAATAGCAACTGCAAATGCAAGCCTCATATACATTCCAGACGAATATGTTCTTACAGGGTTATCTATATAAGAACCCAATTCTGAAAATTCTATAATATCATTAAGCCTTTCATCTATTTGCTTTCTTGTTAATCCAAATATTGATGCATTAAAATATATGTTTTCTCTTCCAGAGAAATCAGGGTGGAATCCTGCGCCAAGTTCCAGTAATGAAGTTAGTTTTCCATGAGTTTCAATCTTTCCTTTATTTGGATAAATTATTTTTGTCATTAATTTAAGCAATGTAGATTTTCCACTTCCATTAACACCTATTAATGCAACAGCCTCACCATTTTTTATGGTAAGATTTATGTCTTTTAATACTTCTCTTTTTTCTTTTCTATTTCTATTCCAAAATAATAATTTTTCTTTTAAACTATTTGCCTTGTCCATATAAATATTGAATGTTTTATATACATGGTCGACAACAATTCTATTTTCTTGTTCAGCTTTTGACATCTTACTTTTGCCTTTCTTTTTATTTTTCGATATCATTATATTATATAATGTTTATATTGTCAAAATTTTTAGCTATTCATTTTAATGTTTTCTATTTTTCTTCCTTGTAAGCAACATAAAAATTACAATTACAGCCAATACCATTATTACACAAATAGCTGTTTTATTATCTTTTTTGTCTGTCGGAATACTAGAAGTTTCTCGACTGCTTTCTCTTATAACATCTATTTTGTAAGATACTGTTTCAGTTTTGCCTTCTTTCGATACAGTTATAATAATAGTATTTTTTCCATCTTTTAGGTTTTCATTTCCTTCTACTGTAATTTTAGCATTTTCATTTAAACATGATGTATCAACATCAATTTTTGAAGCACCATTATATATTTTTGCAGTATAACTAAATATGTTTTCAGAAAATGATGGTGATAATTCAACTCCATCTTTATTTCCGTTTTGATCAACAGTATTTAGTTTTATAGAAGAAAGTCTTAGAGTTTCATCTTGAATTTTTCTAGTTACTTTTATGAAATAAGTTCTTACAGTTCCATTTTCTGCAGACACGTCAACTCTTAAGTTATTTTCTCCTGTCTGAAGTTTTATATTCCCAGTGCCTGTAATGTTTGCTCTTTCATCATCAGCAGTTGCCTTTATAGTTACATTATCTTCTTCCGTATCTGAATCTAATGTATATTCTTGAATTTGTTTATCAAATTCAGGTAATATTCTATATCCTTCTACTTCCAATGATGAAAGATAGTTATTACTTGATTTATTAGCATTTTCACTTTCTGCCTTTTGTTGATTTGTAAGTTGTTCGTTTGCAAGTGTATCTGACATTTCATCTGTTAAATCTGCAATTCCAGCATATGATTTATTCATTGTTATCATTATTACTAATAGGACCATCAGTGATATAATTACCTTTATTTTACTTTTCTTCATATTTTTTCCTCTCCTCAAGGTATAAAGTAGGCTGGAAATAATTTAATTATATTCAGCCTTTTTTATACTTTATAAATTTATCTTAAATATTTGCTTGGTATAAATGCTTGTCTTCCATCTGAAATTATTATTCTATACCAATCATAACCATTTATATTTTTATAAGTAGAATTATCTATTACAGTTACTTCTGCATTTTCAGCTAATGCTGTAAGCTTTGCAACATCTGTACTTGGTCCAATTCTCACATTACATCCATATCCATCATTAGTCTTTACATTAGCTTTATAGTCGCAGGTTTTAACATCATCTATTTGTTTTAAATATTTTCCAGATATATAGCCTATAGTTCCGTCTGATGTAACTACTTTCTGCCAATCTGAATTTATACCTCTTTCAATTGATAAGAAAACTGTTCCTTTGTCTGTGATTGTTTTAATTATATTTGAAGAAGTACTTGGTCCAAATCTTAATAATACGTTTGTTCCTGTTGTTTCAACATTTATAGGATATGTTTCTGAGCTATTAGATGGTAGTGGCGTTATTGTTTTATCCATCTCTTCATATACTGGAATTATGAAAGTAAATTCTGAATCTAATTTACCTGTATTTTTATACATGCTTTGCAATGTTTTTGCTTCACTATAAGCTCCCATTAAGTTTTGCATATATTGATGAGTATATAACGAAGTTCCGTTTGTAGAGTCTATATCAAATCTATTTTGATATAATGTGTTTTGATAGTTTTCAAGCCAGTTGTCCTTACAGAACCCGATTCCACCTTCTAGGGCTTTTTGCATTGTATCCCAACCTTCTTTTTTTGCTCTAGCTAAGGCATTTGCATAAATTTGCGCCCATCCAGTTCCATTTGCACTAATGTTGAATGGATTATAATACGTTTTTCCATCTCCACCATCCATGCCTCTTCCAATTTGCGTTCCATTGCTTCCTTGTTCTTGAATTAGTCTTGCAATTATGTAATATGGGTTAACATTTGTGTTTCTACATGCTTTTTCTATATCGTCTGCATATTTTTCTAAATACGTATCTTTAACTTTAGCCTTTATGCCTTCTAGTGTGCAAGCTTCATCTAAATATTCATTTACATCTTGAAATTGAAATATATTTACTTCGTCAAAAAAGTTTCTTGGGTCCATGTAATATGCTATAGCCTTTTCGGAAGCACAATACCAGCCACTATCATATAGTAGAGTTCCACAAGTTGAACATACCCATTCTCCGCTATTTGATGTTTCAACTAAGTTTCTTCCATGAACTTCTGCTTCTCCTGCAACTGCACTATCAAATTTTAGTCCTGTATATAGGAATTTTACATTCCAATTTGGATGAGAGGCTAATAATTTTTCGAGTGTTGCTTTATATCCGGGATATTTATTATCATCTATGTCTACAACAATTTTCGAATCAGTTATTGTAAATTTTTGTGCAACTCTTCCTGAATAATTTTGAATTGTTAAATTAGCACCTTCTTTAACTTCTTCATTCTCAACAGTCATATATAATTCACTATTTTTAGAAATTATGTAATATTCTCCATTTCCGGCTTCTTTTATAATCCATTTTTGTGCATCAGAGCCGTTGTTAGCATATTGAGTAATCTTAGTTCCAATTATTGTAGTTCCATTGGCAAGTTCTATTGATGTATTTGCATGTGTTGCAGTTATTGTGTAATATCCATCGCCAACATATTTTATATTAAATTTTTGGTTTGCAGTTTTACCATTTTTCCAAAGTTCAATCTTTTCACCATTATTTTTAGAGCTATGAGGAATATCTATTACAAGCCTTGTATTTGCTACCGAAGCAATAGTATAAGTTCCATCTTCTAAGGTTTTTGTACCTTTCATTGCAGTTGGAACAGTAAACTTAAACTTTTGGCTTGAAGAATTATTTAATTTTGATGTTACTATCTTTCCATTATCTACTGTTAAGTATAATCCATTGCATTTCGAAATTATGTAATAATATCCGTTTCCAGCGTCTCTGATTACCCACTGTTGGTTATTTCCACCATGGTACTCCCATTGGTCAACAGTTGCACCATTTTGTTTTGAGCTTCCTGCAACATCAATATATTTTCCCGAATGCATTGCCAATATTGTATAATAACCGTCATTTCTATATTTTATATTAAATTTTTGGTTGGCTGTAGATGAGTTTTCCCATACCCCAATATTTGCACCATCTTGAGTAGAACTTCCACCTATATCAACAACCTTTGATGTATCTTCAGCAGTTTGTATTTGATAAATTCCATCATTTATTGTTTTAGTTCCTGTGGGTGTTTCTTCTCCCTCTTTTACAAATTTAAATTTTTGATTATTGCATCCATTACTAGTCCATACCTGCACTAATGAGCCATCATGAGCGTCAGAATGAGGTATATCTAAATATAATCCATTGCTCTTAGAAATTATGTTAAAATAGCCATTTCCAGCATCTTTTATAATCCATTTTTGATTATCTCCACCATGGTATTCATATTGAAGAACTTGTGCTCCCGGTTTTTTTGAATTATTGGCAACATCAATAAATTTTCCAGAATGTACAGGTGAAATAGTATAACACCCATCCCCTATGTGTTTAAGTGTAAACTTCTGATTTTTAGTTCCTCCACCTGTCCATAATTCAACTTTAGCATCATTTGTTTTTAAGCTACTGTAAATATCAAACACAAATTTCTCGTCTAGAGCAGATTTTATAGTGTATACTCCATCTTCAAGTGTCTGATTCGTATCAGTCGCAAAAGTAGTATTGCTGATGTTAAGAGTTCCAAAAAAAACGCTAAGCAATACTACTATTTTTATAATATTTAAAATTTTTCTCTTCATAGTTTTATCTTCTCCTGTTCTTAAACTTTTTGTCGCAAAAACAAATTTTTTATCTAATTTTGTCTCTTTTATTTTAACATAAATTTAAGAATTAGAGAATAGTTTTTTATATTTTTCTATAACTTTTTTCTGGTAAAAATCCTTTTCTTGGTAATTGAATTTTTATTTTTTCAAATTTTCAATTTGTTCATATCTTAACAAATTTAATTCATAATTTTCCCTGTGTTGTCTTGTTATTGTATCTAATATAATTGCACATTGGAAGGCAACAGCGGCCAATCCCATAAAGCCTGTTGCAAGTATTGCAGAAGGCACCTTAGTAATAAAGTGTGTGTTAAAGAATTCAACAAGTACTGGTATTCCAACAGCAAGTCCCAATATAAAGAATATTAAGGCAATAGCTCCAAAAAATTTAAATGGTTTATAATCTTTAAACATTCTTGCAATTGTTTTTACAACTTTTATACCATCACTTATAGTGTTTAATTTTGAAGAGCTTCCCTCTGGCCTATCTCTATAGATTATAGGAATTTCTTTTATAATATATTTTTTATCCAAAGCATATAAAGACATCTCTGTTTCTATCTCAAATTTTGGACTAAGAACAGGCATGTTTTTCACAAATCTCTTGTTAAAAACTCTATATCCTGTCATAATGTCTTTTAAATCTGTCTTAAATAACACATTTATAGATTTCTTTACTAGATTATTACCTAATTCGTGGAATGGTCTCTTGTTTTCCTTTTGATATGTTCCATTTGAAAGTCTATCTCCTATTGCCATATCAGCCTCACCATTTCTTACAGGTTCAATCAATTTGTGGACAAATTCAGCAGGGTATGTGTCATCTCCATCAACCATTACGTAAATATCTGCTTCGATATCTCTAAATTGACTTCTTACTACATTTCCTTTTCCTTGTTTGTATTCATCTACAACTATTGCACCATTTTTTACAGCAATTTCTCTTGTTCTGTCTTTAGAATTGTTGTTGTAAACATATATATCGGCTTCTGGTAATTCTTTTTTAAAATCTTTTATTACCTTTTCGATTGTTAGTTCTTCATTATAACAAGGTATTAGTACTGCTATTTTTTCCATCTTCATTATTTCCTTCCTTTATAAAATTCATTCCAAGATATACTGGTAATGCTAAGAATATTGGATATGCATATCTGTATTCACAATAAGCAGGTGAAGCGATAAGTGTTAGCCATAATATAAATGTTGGCAGATATACTAGCAAATATTTATATTTTTTCTTATAAATGGTGTAACTTAATGCAATTACAGTAAGTAAAACTCCCGCTCCAATGCTAAATACAAATCCAAATACTGGTATTCCTCTTGCATCTATTAATTCATCTATCTGTTCAACCCATTTTCCTTCTATTAATGGTGTTTGTTTAATTCCCATGTTATGGTCCATAGTAATTCTACTAACCACCGAATTTCTTACCTCTGGATAATAATATCCATACGAATTTGATATAAATGCTTCTATATAATCCTTAGGATATTTTACGAATAATTTTAACCAAATCGATATAAATTCAAATTTATTTTTCGAAAAATATTCGTTATTAAAATTAAACTTTACAGGATCTGATAATATAGGATTGTAGTCTTCCCACGCATTTTCTACAATAAAATATTTATTTATTTTTTCTATTGTTTCTTCATCAATATCATTGTAATTATTTTTTACAGTTCTTGCTATTTGTTGTATTGGAACAGAT
>CAKOZB010000009.1 GCA_934131055.1 uncultured Clostridia bacterium
TCCCATAGCTGACATCATTAAGAATATAAGTTTCATTTCTACTTCATAATTTTTTACTATTGTTGCCTTTTGCCCAGACATTCTATATGAACTCATAGTCTGTGAAAATGCTGGCAAGAAAGAAAACATCGACAAGAATAATGATAACAATACTGCTATTATAATTTTTCCTGCAACTCTTTTTCTGTCTTCTTTTTTGGCATATAAAAATACTGCAAAAGGCAAACAAGATAATATAAAAAACAAAATCATGTAAGATATGTAATAACTTATTATCAAACTAAGTGTTAATGTTACGATAAATAATCCAGATTTATTTTGTGTAAGAAGTCTGTGTATTCCCAAACAAAATATAGGAAATATTGCTACCACATCCAACCACATAATATTTGTATAACTAATTAATACATAGCCTGAAAGCGCATACATTACACTGAATAACACTTTCCAAAATTCTAGTTTTTCACCGTTTCCGCTTTTCTTATATATCTTATTTAAAAATATGTATGTTGTTAGTGCAATTAATGCAATTCTAATTAATAACAAATACGAGAACGCATATATTATATTTTCTCTTTTAAATAATACAATAAGCCATGCAAGCGGACTTGCAAATCCATCAAGTAATACTCCTCCAAATACATTAGAGCCACTCCCCAGTGTATATGAATATAATAGTGATTTTCCACCTCTTAGAATATCCCATAATAAATGATAGAATGTTTCATAAGATTGCCCCATGTCTGCATGAGCAATTGTCATTCCTCCAAATGGATAAATTCCTTTTACAGCATATATAAGCAAAGCTATGGCTACCGCAATTACTGGTGCTATTAGAAATTTTCCATATTTTTTCACTTTTTCCATAATTATATCTCCTTTTATCCTAAAATCGCCCAAAAAGGGGCGTCCCTCTTGGGCGATTTTTTCTTCAATTATTATAAATGATTACCAAGCTTTTTCGTATAAATCTATAAAGTCTTGTTTTGTTACTTCTCTTGGATTTCCTGGTTTGCAAGGGTCTTCCATTGCTTTATCTGCTAGCATTGCAAAGTCTTTTTTCTTTGCTCCTACATCTTTTACTGTTTGAGTAATTCCAACAGCTTCTGATAAGTCTCTTACTTTTTCACATAAGGTTTTTACAGCTTCTTCATCTGTAAATTTCATTGCATTTATTCCCATACCTTGTGTTAAAATTTCTTTATATAAATCTGCACAAACAGCACCATTAAATTCTAATACAGTTGGAAGTAATATTGCATTTGCTAAGCCGTGTGGAGTATCATAAACGGCTCCTAATTGATGGGCCATTGAATGAACTATTCCAAGTCCAACATATGAGAATCCCATTCCAGCTATATATTGGCCTAGTCCGACATCATCTATTGCTTTTTGGTCTTTGTCATTTACAGCTTTATCTAAGTTTTTATAAATTAGCTCTATTGCTTTCATAGAAAACATTTGGGACATTGTATTATGTGCCTTTGTTATATATCCTTCGATTGCATGTGTTAATGCATCCATTCCAGTTGCAGCAGCTAACTTTTTAGGCATAGAAGCCATAAGTTCTGTATCAACTATTGCTAAAACTGGTATGTCATGTGGATCGACACAAACCATTTTAACTTCTCTTTCTTCATCTGTTATTACATAGTTAATTGTAACTTCTGCTGCAGTTCCTGCGGTTGTTGGCATTGCAATCATTGGAAGTCCTTTTTTCTTTGTATTTGATGGCCCATTTAGTGAAACTACATCGTCTCTATCTGGGTTTGTCATAAGTATAGATATTGCCTTTGCAGTATCCATGCTAGAACCACCACCAACTGCAAGAATAACGTCTGGTCTAAACCATCTACTCTTTTTATATCCGTGTAATACATTATCAATTGAAGGGTTTGGTTTTACATCATCATATAATTCATATCTAACCTTTCCCTCTTCAAGAATATTTATAACTTTATCTGTAACCCCAGCATCAACAAGAGATTTATCAGATACTAAAAATACTCTTTTATATCCTCTATCTTTTAATTCATCTAGTAGAACTTCTCTAGCTCCAAATCCAAAATATGAAGTCTCATTTAATATAAATCTAGTATTAGCCATAATTTTTTATAATCAATTTTATAGACCTTAGCCTATTTAATCGATTTTCCTCCTTTTCCAATTTTATTATTAGCATTCTATTTTTATTTATTCTTGCCAAATCCAGTAAATGAAAGCATTAATCTTCCACAAGTATTTTCTCCATGGTCTTCTGTTCCATATTCGCCAAATGTAAATACTGTTAAGAATGGAACACCTTTTGCTTCTTTCTTTAGTCTTTCTGCAACTTCTTCAATTCTTTCATTTATTCCAAGCTTTCTTTCTCCACTATGTATTAAAAGATATGCTCCAGCTTCGCATGGAAGGTTTGTTCTTACATTCTTTAATGTTTTTCCAGTTGCTTCTATTAATTCATCAACACTTGCTTGCATTTGAATTACTGCTGTATTAATTGCTAAGTTGTTTCCAACATTCATTGATAAATCTTCATTTCCAATCATTGGGTGACGTATTGCAATTAGTGAGCCTAATCTATCTTTTACTCCTAAAGGCTCTGTTACAGAAGCAGATAACAAATTCATTCCAGCTAAATCCTTCACCTTTTTGCCAGTCCATTTTGCATATACATTTAATGCTGGCTTTCCGTCTATTTCGACTAACTGTCTTCTTCCATTCAATTTTGTTACAATTCCAGAGTTTACAGTCTCGTGGTAAGCTCCAGTGTATTTATTTCTTATTGATTTATTTGTGTAGAAAAATGCAACAGCAACACCATCAGAAAAACATTTATCATTCGTAAATATTTTCCAATCTCCAGATATAGAATCATCTGCAGCACTACCTCCAAAAACAGGAACGCAGCCTACTACATCTTCAATTCCTTTTACATACTCTTCTTCCTCTCCTGGAGAAGCTATCATATATACATATGCAGGAGCCTTATCTGTTCCAACTTTAGCCATTGCCTCTTTTGCAACTTTTCTTCCTGTTTCTCTTGGATTTTTTCCACGTTCTGAGCCTGCAACTCCAACAGCAGTTTCATCATCACCAATTGCAAGCATTCCTGCAAATCCACTTTCTGACGAGATTACTCCATCTGGTACAATTATTGCTCCTGAAGATGTACATCCGATTATTGGAGCCGTTCCAAGAACTGATTTTGCACCTTCTAGTAATTTATTTTGATTATATTTCACAGAACTGAATACAAAAGCAACTTTAGTTTCTATTAAGTCTACAACTGCTTTTTCAGCACATGCCTTACCTGCAGTAAAGCTGTCTTTATCCGTGCTATAACTAACATTTGATTTTAACATTTTCCCTCGTTCCTTTCCACCAGAAAGTTGAAAGAGTAATTATTTCAACCTTCTCCTTAGTATATTTTTCTATTTTTGTCTATAAGTATGGTTAAATTATATCAATACGAAAAGTTTTATTCAACAATTTAAGTAAATGTAACAAAAATGTAATATTCTATTTTTGTTCTTCCATAATTTCATTTTTTACTGCAATGTTAACTAACATACTAATCGATAAACCATATTTTATCTTCAATTCACTCAAACCTTTTAACAAGCTTTCTCTTATTAGAATAGACCTTGTAACGCAAGTTCTATTTCTATTCTCGTATACCTCTATTTTTTCTTTTTCAATCAATTCTTCTATCGCCACATTTATTAACTTACTTATTGAAGCTTCATATACCTCTTTAGATAATCTTTCTAATTCCAAATATAATTTTTCATCAATATAAAATGTTCTACTTATTAATTTTTCCTTTTTATAAATTTTGTCTGAATACGCCATTTTTTCTCCTTCCATTTTACCCATTAGTTATTTTCTAAATAAATTTAATGTAATTTTGCAACCACCCATAGTTCTATACTTTTTCCAATTTTTAATATATAATTTTTATGTTTTATGGAGGTGTATATGAGTACTTTATACAATAGATATTTACAGCTAAAGCAAGAAAATTGCGATGTTTATTATTTATTTAAATACGGAATTTTCTATATATTTCTAGATGATGATGCAAAAGATATATCAAAATTATTTAATTTTAAGTTAACAAATTTGAATTCTTCTGTTGTAAAATGTGGTTTTCCTGCTTCACAATTAAATAAATATTTAGCATACTTTCGTGGTTCTAATATTTCTGTAGAAATTATAGAATCCAACCAAAGTCCAGTATTATCAGACTACGCATATGTATATTATAAAAAATGCGACAGCTTAATAGAAAATATAGCCAAAATAGATCCAGATACTCTTTCTGTTAGTGAAGCTTTTAACACATTGCAAAAATTTGCAAGAGAAAGCACTGAGCTACTGGAATATCGCAAAGCTATTAAATAAATTTATTGTATTTTCCACTCATGTTATGAGTTTATTAAATCTTACATAAAAAAAATGGATAATATGGATATATTTTTTATGACATTTTATGAATTATAAAAACAAACTTATAGAAAAGGAATACTTTCAACAAATCTTTTTATTGAAAGTATTCCTCTTCTATAACATTTCTTTTCAACTATTCTCTATATTTTTAATTTAACATCTTAGTGTTTCGTTCGTTTCCTACCAGAGTCGCACTAAAATTCTATTCATTTTTACCATTTAATAGGAAGGAATAAACTTCTTTAATATCTAATACTTTATTGGCATAGGTCCTTAAACCTATACATCGAAAATGATATTAGAGTGGCACGGAACCCGTTGTTAATGTTGGCATTGCCTGAATTATTGTCCCAACGGTTGCCTGCTGGATTGTTGTTGTTGTAATTACCACCACGAAGCACAACCGTCTCGGAAGTTGAGTAATTAGCTTACAGTTTATCCCTAATATATAATTTTTTCTCGTAGTAATTCATCTTGTAATAATATATTTTTCTTTTTTAATTTATATGTATTTGCAATATTAAAATATCCCAAATGCCCTGTCAAATAAATTCTTGCATCTTTTGAAGATAAGTTTTCATCTTTTATTTCTCTGAGTAACTTTTTTACTTTTTTCTTAAATTTTTTTCATATTTGCTGTTTTATTTATAATAATTCCACCATTACCACCATAATTATTGCATATATTAGTAATCTTATTAAAGCTTTCATTAATAGCACATAATTATATGATTTTATTCCAACTTTATTTACATCTTTATATGTTTGTATTATCTTATCTTTTTCTTCTTTTGTAACATAGTCTGTTTTTTCTATGTAATCTTGTGCCATGAATTCTGCTCTTGTCATAGCATCTGTTTCTAAAAAGCTTCTCACCGCATACGATATTAACTGCATAAGTGCTAAAACCCACAAACAAATTGTAGCAGTATTATAACTTATTTTATTAAATAAACTCAATATTGATATTATTAAAAGATATAAATTATTAATATTGGCAAATATCACATTAAATTTTAGTAGTCTCTTGTCTTGTGTCGTATGAATACATTCATGTATAACAGTTTGTATTCTTGTAATTACATTTGCTTTTCCAATTACTATTTTGTTTTTAAACACAAGATACACACTTGTCTTTGAACTATTATCTTCTTCGACTTTTACGTCTTCTATATTTAATTTTTTTAATGTTTGCTTGCAGATTTCTGTATTGCTTGGAAATTTTTTTATGGTTTCTGTTAATTTCTCATCTTCTACTATTCCTCTTAATTTTTTGAAATCTTTTATGCCAACATTCAAACCTATTGTTAATAGTAGCATTGTTATTAAAATACTTAATATTATTATCATAAAAAGCCTCTCCTTTTTTATTAATTATATTCGCCTCAGTGTTTTTTACCGTTTGCAATTTTTAATTCTATATCAACATATTTTTTATTCAATTTACATAGATTCAATTGCATTGTTAATTTTTTTACAAAAAGAGCACATAAATATTTTAGTGTATTTAAGTGCTCCGTTCTTTACTATATATTTTTACATTTTATATTAAGTTGGAAAAGAATTGAATTTTGACATAGCCAAAATTGTAATTATTTTTCAACCTTATAATACATCTTTAATTGCTTCAGCAATAATCTTATTTACATCTGCAATCATAACATTAAATTGTATTTCTGTATCAAAGTATTTTTTTATTTCTTCATCTTTTAATAATTCTGCATATTTTTCTTGTAACATTTGTTTTGCTTCAGTAGCATTTCCGCTTCCTTGCATAGTTTCTACTTGAATTTTATATCTCAAATGTTCAAATTCTTCTACTTGTGCTTTTTTTACTGGATTTGATTCTATATTTTCTTTTAATTCTTTATACTCTTTGTATTCTTTTGATTCTCTTATTTGTTTTGCTAACTTGTGAGCATCATCATATATTTTCATATAGTCTCAAACCTCCTAATTTATGCATATGCGTGTCTCTTTTTGAAACTTAATAAGTTTGTAATTTCTTTTTGAGAATTTTCTGCTTTTTCCGTTTTCTTTGCTTTTTCTTGTAACATCTGTTTTGCTTGTCTTTCAGCCATTGTTTGGCAAATAGCTTTCTCGTATGTAAAGTGTGTATCTTGAGCAATTTTCTCCCAATTGAATTGATCTTTAACTTTTTGTTTTGCTTTTTTAGATACGTTTGTTGCTAATTGATGGTCATATAATAATGCTGTTACAGAATCTGCGATTGAATTTGCATTTCCTGCATATGATTTCATTCCATCAACACCATGTGTTACTATTTCGTCAAGACCTCCGACATCTGATACAACTGTTGGAACTCCTGCAAGCATTGCCTCTAGTGCAACTATTCCAAATGGCTCATATGTACTTGGGAATACTGCAACATCTGCACATTTGTACATTTTTTGAACCTGTTTTGAGTTTAAGTAACCTGTAAAATATATTTTATCATTTAATCCTAAATTACTTGCTTCTGCTCTTAATTCGTCCATCATTCCACCACGGCCTGCAATTATCAATTTTGCATCATTATAGTTTGATAAAATTTTTGGCATTGCAGCAATTAAATGTTGAACTCCTTTTTCATATACTAGTCTTCCAACATAAAGAATAATTTTTTCATTATCCATTGCATATTGTCTTCTGAAATCGTAGTCTCTCTCAATTCCTGTGAAGTTAGATAAATTTATTCCATTTGGTATTACATTTATCTTGTCAAATGGCAATCCAAACAATCTTTGAATTTCATTTTTCATGTAATTGCTATTTACAATTACTTCTGTTGCTTCATATGTTAATAGCCATTCTGTGTCATTTATATATCTTTGTGTTTCGTCATGAATTCCACTGTTTCTTCCAGCCTCTGTTGCGTGTATTGTTGCAACAATTGGAATATCATAAGCATTCTTCAAACTTTTTGCAGCATAAGTTACAAGCCAATCATGGGCGTGAATTACGTCAAATCCACCTTCTTTGTTTATAATTTCTGTTGCTTTTGATAGCATATTGAAGTTTAATTGCATTATCCAGTCGATGAAGTTGTTTGGATGTATCATGTAATTATCAACTCTATATACATTTACTCCCTTATCATTTTCATATTCTGGTACATCTGCGTTGTCTCTATACGTTACAACTGTTACTTCATGACCATCTTTTATTAATCTCTTAGATAAATCGTGAACAACTCTTGCTATTCCTCCAACTATTCTTGGTGGATATTCCCATGTTAGCATTAATATTTTCATTTAGAAAAATCTCCCTTCACATAATTTTCTTTAGTATATTATTCACATAATTTCTAACTTGCTCTATTGTATACAAAAAAAATACAAATGTAAACATTTTTTGATAATTTTTTTAATTTTATTTTTTGTTTTACTATTGAATTTATTTTTATTTTGATATAGTATATAATAAGATTTTTATTGAGCGAAAAACAAAGGAGGAAAAACATGCCAAGAAAAACAGCAAGCAAAACTGAAAATACAGAATTAAATGAGATAGAAAAGCCTGTTGTAGAGAAAAAAACAACAGCTAAAAAGTCTTCAACTGCCAAACCAACCAGTAAGACTTCGAAAACCTCTACAGAAAAAGAAAAAAAAGCAAAATCTAGTACAAAAACAGTAAAATCATCTAGTAAAAAAGGAACTTCAAAAGTTACAGCTTCAAAACAAGTAGAAAGCAATGAATCTTATTCTAGCAAAGATATATTAACTGAAGCTTCTGTTTCGAGTAAGTCAACTAGAAAAAAAGCTTCTACTTCTAAAAAGGCTTCTAGTTCAAAACGTACAGCAAAAACTTCTAGCACAAAAGCTACTAAAAAAACAGCTACATCAAGAAGTACTACTAGAAAGAAAAAACTTTCGGCCGATGAAATTACATCTACAACTAATTTAACACAAAAAATTGAAGTAATTGAATACTACGATTTGCCATATAGATATAATCAAACTGTTGTTAGAGTGCTTGCTCAAACTCCTACTACCTTATTTATATATTGGGATATTTCAGATGTAGATAGAGCAAATTTTGTAAAGCAGTATGGCGAAGATTTCTTCAACAATACAAAACCCGTTTTAGTAATTCATAATAACACTATGCATTATTCTTTCGAGATAGAGATTGATGATTTTGCAAATAGTTGGTATTTGCATGTAAATGATGCAAATTGTGAATATACTGTTGAACTTGGTCGTAGGCCTAAATATTATAACAGTGAAAAACATGTAAATATTCAAAATGATTATTTATATGTAACCTCTTCAAATGTAATAGAAGCTCCAAATGATCATGTTTTATTTGACAGAAATATTAAAAATGTTTACTTTAAAGATGTAAAAACAAATATTGTCACTGCAAAAGATATTACATCTATTTCATTTCTTCGTAATATTGGAAGAATTTATAATTTATACGATTTACAAAGTGACTTTAATAAAAATAGTTGGATTGATAGCAACCATTGGCAATTGGATTTAAATAATCCTTCATCTTCTAGCTCGACATTTAAATAGATTTTTATGAGTGCCTCACTTTTTAGCGCTGGCACTTTTATTAGATTTAATAGCTGTGAAAATTACCGCTATACATATTTAAGTACATTTCAATTATGCGTTTGTATTCCTTTTACAAACCAAGAAAGGACAAATTAATTATGAAAAACAAACCAAAAGGATATGTAAGTTTTGTGCTTCATGCGCATTTACCTTTTGTACACCACCCAGAAAGCGAAGATTATTTAGAAGAACAGTGGCTATTTGAAGCCATTTCTGAGACATATATTCCGCTTCTTTTAAATTTTGGAAAACTAGAAAATGAACATGTAGATTTTAGAATAACAATGTCTATGACTCCCCCATTGTTAAATATGCTTGATAATACTTTGTTACAAGAAAGATATATAAAATATTTACAATCACATATTGAACTTGCAAAGAAAGAAGTTATTAGAAACCAAGATAATGAGGCTTTAAAAAATTTAGCGCAGTACTATGTTGATAGATATTCAAATGATTTGCATGTATTTAAAGACGTATATAAATGTAATATCATTTCAGGCTTTAAACATTTTCAAGATATTGGTGTTTTAGAAATTATAACATGTGGAGCAACACATGGTTACTTCCCTATTTTATATGTTAACGAGAAAACTGTAAGAGCACAAATTGCTGTTGGTGTTAAATGCTATGAAAAATATTTTGGTAAAAAGCCTCGTGGAATTTGGCTACCTGAATGTGGTTATGTACCTGAAGCAGATAAATACCTAAGAGAATTTGGAATACAATATGTAATAACCGAAACTCATGGAATTTTGTATGCCAGCCCTACTCCTATTTATGGAACACTCGCTCCAATAGTTTCTCCAGATGGAATTGTTGCATTTGGTCGTGATTTAGAATCTTCAAGGCAAGTATGGAGTTCTATAAATGGTTACCCTGGCGATTACAATTATAGAGAATGGTATAGAGATATCGGCTACGATGCACCTTATGATTATATAAAACCTTATATCGCATGTAATGGAGCTCGTGTTCCAACTGGAATAAAATATTACAGAATAACCGGCAAAAACTGTGAAAAGGATTATTACAATTTACAATGGGCTCAAGATTCTATAAACAAACAGGCTGGTCACTTCTTCGATTCCCGTGAGAAACAAATTACAGAAGCTGCTAACTTTACTCAGAATCCACCTATTGTATTATGCCCTTATGATGCTGAGTTATATGGTCACTGGTGGTATGAAGGTCCAGACTGGCTATATACATTATTCAAAAAGATTTATTATGATAAATGTGATTTTGATTTGATTACACCTAGCGAATATATTGATAAATATCCTCAAATGCAATTATGTACTCCTTGTAGATCTAGTTGGGGCGCAAACGGATACAGTGAAGTATGGTTAAATCAATCAAACGATTATGTTCATAGACATTTACATGTTGCTGGTGATAAGATGGTAGAACTTGCAAATCTATTTCCAGATGAACCTAAAAATAGTTTAAAGAGAAAAGCATTAAACCAATGCGCTCGTGAATTATTACTTGCTCAAAGTAGTGACTGGTTATTTATCATCACAAATGGTACAATGGTCGATTATGCAAAGAAAAGAATAAAAGACCATATCGGTAGATTTACTAAATTATACCAACAAATAAAAGATGATAAAATCGATAGAAAATTTTTAAAGAACATTTCTGAAATAGACTGTATATTCCCAGAAATTGATTATACTATATATAAATAATTTTATAAGGATTAGCTAAAAGCTTGTCCTTATTTTTATGCAAAATAATCTTTACGTGAAATATCTTATTTTATAAAATAAGGTCAAGCTCGCCTTTTGAGGAGTCTGAAGGAGCTTCTCAGCCAAGAGCGCCGTACCGAAATTTTTGAAAAAAGATATTTCAAACCGTTATATTATCATGGACAATTTGCACGCTCTATTTTTTAGAATATTATATGTATATCAGAAGCTTTTTAGTAAATACTAATATTAGATTTTGTTTACATTACGGGGGATTTCTATAATGGTTTCGTTATGCATAAAGACAAACAATAGCACTGCAATTGATTATTTAATGGTTAATATCGCTAAAATAAACTTAGACGATATTGTTTTTGTTAAGAAAAATTTTTCTAAATATACAAATATTATCATTCATTATCGTGGAAATAATATCCCAGAATTTTATAAAGAACTTGCTTCTGTTGTAACAAATTGTATTATAGATAAATATGAGGATTCTATCATTTATAAGTTATTATTATTAAACTATTTTTATTTTGATGAGATTGATATGAACATTATAAAAAATAATTGTAAATTATTAATCGAGAATAAGCATTCAGATACTGTTTCAGTCGAAACTAATATATCCAATAGAACTAAACATTTGTGGGCATCTGTTCTACGTTATATTTCATACAATAAATCTATATTTTTAGATGGTTTCATAACATTTAGAACAGGTGAATATATTAATTGTTTAGATGAAATATTAGATTTTGCAGTAAGTCAATTTGTTGTAAATAGAGAATATGCTGAATTTATTGAAATGTTAAAAATATATATTTCTTCTAGGACTCCATGTACAGAGATAATTCATTTAATATATCTTAATGGGGAAGCTATTTTACTAGATAAACAAAAAAATGTAATATCTCTTGCAAAAAATAATTTAGATAAATGCTACTTGTCTGATATTTCATTTTCAGCAAATGATTATGCATTAAATTCATTATTATCATTACTCCCTAGCAAGCTTATTATTCATTTAATAAGTCCAGCTGATGATTTTATTAATACACTACAAGCAATCTTTGGAAGTTCAGTATCTATTTGTACAGATTGTGACATTTGCACAATTTACAAATCGTTAAATAAGACAAAAGGGTCTTATTAACGATTTGCCTTTTATAGAATCCATTTTTCTAATGGAAAATATTTAATGTTTTTAGAATTATAATTAATTTTAAATTTTATACTTTTGCACTGAACGTATATACATTTTTATATCCATTTTGAATCAAGATTTGTTTTACAATCTTGCTCCTCTTCCCAGTTTTACAATATACCAGTATTACTTTGTTCTGGTCAATTATTTCATTTTTTATATTATCAATTTCATAAACAGGAATGTTCACTGCACCTTCAATATGATTTTCTCTATATTCTTCAGGAGTTCTTACATCTATTAACAGTGCATTTGTTCTTTTGTATATCTCCATTGCTTCTTCTTGAGTAAAGTCTGTTTTATCTAGTCTACAAAATAATCTATTATAGAATTTTTTTAATTTCATATATACCTCCCCAAAAAAGATGTTATTAATACATTTTATTATTAATAACATCTTTTGGTTAATTATATATAATTTTACGTTTTTTATTCTTTCGACTTAGCCTCTTTTAATTTTTCTTCTTTTACTTTATTAAATTTTACCATAGGTAATACTAAAGATATTATAAATATTATTATGGCAATTATAGATGTTAGTCTGTTTATAGGAATTCTTGTAACAGCATATAAACTTGCCAATATTGCTTGTGGAGCAACTATTGATGTAGCCACTTCGTATGCAACTTTTAATGCACCTAATTTTCTAAATACAATCATCGCAAATACTATAGTAATTATACTTACTATTGATATAGGTAAAATATATGGCTTTACTATACTTCTTAGTCTCACATTTGATATATGGATTATTTTTATATCTGTTAATTGATTTTCTATTTCATATTTTTCATTTATTTTATCATTAAGTGATGAAATTTGCTCTTCTGTTGCTTCCTTTACAGTTATTTGAACCATATCCTTGTATAACTCTACTTGTTGTACTAATACATTTGTATTCCCGAATACTTCTTTTGTAATTGCCTTAATATCTGCAACATTAAATTGTGAACCAACATTTATACTAATTTCAATATGTTCCGAATATTTTAATCCAACATTGAAGCCTGCTGTTGATATTACTATTATTCCTGCTATTATTAGACATATTAATAATACTTGAACTATTTTTTTCATTGTTATTTCCTTTCTGTAAAACATCATTTACCTTGTTTTTTATTTATTATCTGTTTTTTTGCTATCATTTTTTTCTTTTTTAATATTCTTTTTGACATTTTTATTTTCATTTGCGCTTTCAAAAGTTTTTAAGCCTAAAATCAAAGCATTATAAATTATCATTATTATTATTGCCCAGAATAAAATCATTCCAATGCTTGCAATTTCTTCCCAATTGATTAATGCAAATGTAACAGCCGTTACCACAACTGGAATTATGCAAATAGCAATTTTCCCCATCAAGTGCTTCACATTTTTTATTAGAATCTCTTTCTCACATTCTTTACTATATTCGTTTAGTATTAACATCGTAATTATATATTCAATTACTACTGCAACAGCTATTGCAAATATTCCAGCTAAACTTATTTCAACATTACCATATCTAACTGCAAGTAATAATACTGCTGTAAATCCTATATTGGCAATTACACCCATTAATCCATTTTTCTTAAACTTTATCATCATGCAAATAGCCATTATTAAAGCTATTATACTTAGTCCTATTATAACTGTCCTTAATGTTTCAGTTGTTATATCTGAATATACAAATCTATTTGTTTCCATTGTATATGTTAATGGCATTGGATCTGTATTTAATAAAACTGCCATATTTGATGCAGATTGTATATTAGTTTGTATCTCCGATGTACTTGTGCTTGTCCCCATTGATAATTGGATTATACCTGTTGAAATTTCTTCTTGAAAATATGTTGTTATAATTGTGCTATCATCTAATGTCATTTTTATTTTCTTTGTCGTAGTATTTCCATCTGTATCTGTTGAACTAACATATGTGTTTGATATATCTCTTAATTTTTCTACAGCATCTTTATTAAACTCTATTGTTAAATATACTGTTGTTCCAGAAGTACTTGTTGAATATTGTACTTTTGCTTCTTTTAAATCTGCATTTGTTAATAATACTTCTGATGTATCATTATCTACTATTTTAAATTCACCTTTTGTAATTGCATATTGAGCAATATAATCTGTACTACTATTTTCTGGAACTTCTAAGCTAATATCTCCTGTAGATTCATCAAATCTTAAAAGATAATCTTCTACTTTCATATATTTTAGTCTAGCTTCTATAATATTTTTTACAGTTTCATAATTATCAGCTGTTCTTAGCTCATCTGGATTTACCTTTTCTTCTACCTCAGTAATATTTTCATTATTCTCATCTCCATCCGAGCTATCTTTGACTAGATTTCCGTCAGAATCATATTTTTTAGTTGTAGTACTATCATCTACTTTTACTAAAATGTTTCTAGCTCCATATAGATCTGTTCCTAATTTGTATTCTGGTATTACATTTTTCATGGTATTTTTATCTTTTACATAAATACCCACAAATGAAATTAGTGATAGTAATAAAATAATTACTATTGTAGAGATTTTTCCTAATAACTTTAATGTTTTGTTGTTTTGCTTTGCTTTTTTCAATTTATTTTCCTCCATATTTTATAATAATTTTGTTCCATTAATAATTAATTCAAACCATATATTTAAATATTTTGCTGCATATTTACTCATCTTTGTTCTTTCCATAAATATATCAAAATAATCTAACACAGGGCATATAGTATCATCTATTGTTATATCTAGTGTTACTTTGCGTTTTTCTCTATCCATGATGAAATCCGTTTTAGTAACAGCATAATTTACCTTATCATGCTTATCAAATGTAACAATGTCTCTATTTCTTACACGATTTCTATGAACATCTGATTTATCTGCTAAAATCAAAGCCGCCGATATATCACTTACAGCCGTTCCAGTTGCTTCATCATGGTTTCCTATTGCCATCATAACTTCAGTTCGATCTTCTAAATTCATCCCCATGTCTTTTAAGATTTCATAAGCCAGTATTGCTCCTGAATGTGCATGGTCTACTCTGTTTATCGTGTTACCAATATCATGCATATACCCAGCAATCCTAGCAAGCTCAACTCTATGTTCATTGTAATCAAGCTTTTGGAGTACTTCAGCCGCTCTATTTGAAACAATATTAATGTGCCTCATTGAATGCTCTGTATATCCAAGGGCATCCAATTGCTTTTGGGAACTCTCAATTAAATAATTTATTTCTTTATTATTTTTAACATTTGAAAATGTTACCATATAGTCCTCCGTACTGTTAAATTTTACTCTATCTACCAGAAAATATCAACCTTTTATATGCATTTTTTACTTAATTTTTTTCTTTATTGTTTTTTTATATTAACTCCTATAATTCCTCCAATCATTCCTGCAATAATTGAAACAACCATTAGAATAATTGCACTTAAATTTATATTAAAGTTTGAATTTATTATGCTAGATAATAAGTATATTACAATAACATATATTCCTCCGACAATAGCTCCATTCAAAATTCCTTTCTTTTCAATCTTTGAAATACTCAATATACTTCCAATAAGAATACTAATTGATGTTATTCCCATTACTACATAATTAACTGTACTTTCACCAATTTCTGTATTTGCAAGTATTACCGAATATACTAACAAACCAATAATTGTAAGTATTATTGATATAACACTGCCCTTTAAAATTTTTGTAATATTATTACTTTCTGTGTTACCTGTTTCTTTAGATATCTTCTTTATAAATTTCATACATAAAAACCTCCAATTATAAATTAATATAATATATTATAATTGAAGGCCTTTTATGTTTATTTTTTCTTTTTAGGAGTATATTTGCAAGATAAAATAGTATCAATCTCATTATTATTATCATAATAAATTGTAGATATTCACTTTTTCTCTTTTTACTATAAATTATAGTTCATTATTGTTGTTAACAACCTCATTTGAACTATTGCTACTTTTTGTATTACTCTTACTAGAATCATTTGTAACAGGATCAAGCCCTAACACATTTTGTAAATATTCAATAACATTCATAGTATTTCCTTGGTATGTTAAATAATATTGGTTTTCTCCAGAATTATTTATTACATACATATCTGTAACAAGAGGTAAAATTAGCTCTTTTCCAGATGAATTATACAAACCATACATTTTATCTTTATATACAACTATAGCTTCGTATTCTGGAATTACAACTAAACTATTAGCTTGATTATTTTTAGACGAATTTGATAAACAGCCAAAGCCATCAAATTCTAGCGAAGCAATTGTATTTCCATTTAAGTCTAGTAAGCCCCATTTATTTGATCTTTTAACTGGAATACATTTTCCGAATAAAATATATGGGTTTTCTATTTCATTTGTAGGGAAATCATTTTTGTTAATTCCTATTTGTTCATATTCTATATATACAATTACTCTTTCATTTTTATTAATTATTCCGTATTGTGTTTTTGATGCATTTGATGTTTTAGATACTAAATACAAGCCTCTATCTTTGCTTATTAACTTTATACTGGTATAATCTGGCGTAATTTTTGTTTTTCCCGTTTTATCTATAATTCCAAATTTTCCATCATCAGTTTCTACAATGAATTCTTCCTCTTCTTCTTCGAAAGAAATAGATTTATATTTTTCTCCAATTATAGTATTATTTGATGAATTTTTTACTCCATATTTGCCAGATGCATTCTTCACTACTATCATATCATATAAAATAGCTTTTTTATTCTTATATGCTTCTACATCATCTTGTTCTGCGATTTCAGCGCTTTCTGGTATTGATTTAGCATATGCATTTGCTAAATAATCCATTGTATATATCCTTAAGGTATTGTTATCTGTATCATATGAATACGCTAAGTTACAGCCTTTGCTTATTCCATCAATTGTTGTATACATCTTATTATTAGACATAAATACAGGTTCATCAATTTCAAAATATTCATAATCAATATTTTGACTTTCTAATAACATCGCTTTATATATTTGATTAGAATCTGTTATATATGATACAGTTTCATATTGGTTTTGTAAATAGCATTTATTCGTATCTTCTGAATATTGATCTTTATATTCACCGTTATTTTTTGTATAACCAATTTTATTTGCTATATCCTCAAGAGAAACATAAATATTATTTTTATTTTCATCAACAACTATCATATCTGATTTTGTCGAAATCTTTGCATTATCAATGTAACATTTGAATTTATTTTTTTCTATATAAGATATATAAAATATTAAACCTATTGATAGTACAAATAATATTACTATTGCAACACCAAGTATTATCATTAATTTTTTTGTTTTAGTTTTATTATTTTCTAATTCCGGTTGTGGTTCATATATGTTCATCTAAAAATTCCCCCTTAATTACTATAATGCATATAGACATTATTCTTTTTCGTCAGTATAACCATATTTTTTATAGAATTCTTCTCTAAAATTTAATAAATTATCATTTTCTATTTCAATTCTAACTCTTTCCATTAATTTAGTCAAGAAATATAAATTATGAGTTGATAATAATCTTGTTCCCAATATTTCTTTGGTTTTTACTAAGTGTCTTATATATGCTCTTGTATAATTTTTACAAGTATAGCAATCACATTCTGGGTCTAGTGGAGTAAAATCTTTTTCGTACGTTGCATTTCTTATAACAACCTTACCATTCCAAGTCATCGCTGTACCATTTCTTGCAATTCTAGTTGGCAACACACAGTCACACATGTCAATTCCTGCTAGAGCTGCTTCTATCAAATAATCTGGTGTTCCAACTCCCATAAGATATCTAGGTTTATTTTGAGGCATTAATGGAGTAGTATATCTTAATATATCTAAGAATTCACCCTTAGGCTCTCCGACGCTAATTCCTCCAATAGCATATCCTGGAAAATCCAATTTTATTAAGTCCTCTGCACTTTGTTTTCTTAAATCCTTAAAAAATCCGCCTTGTATTATGCCAAATAAACCTTGTTGTTCAACATTTTTATGTGCTTCCTTACATCTTACGGCCCATCTAGTAGTCCTTTCCATTGAATTCTTTGTATATTCATATGTAGATGGATATGGACAACATTCGTCAAAAGACATTATTATATCTGCTCCTAAATCTTCTTCAATTTGCATTACTTTTTCAGGGGTAAACATGTGCTTACTTCCATCTAAATGAGATCTAAATTCCACTCCTTCTTCTGATATAGTTCTTAATTCACTTAAACTAAAAACCTGAAATCCTCCACAATCCGTTAATATTGGCTTGTCCCAATTCATAAATTTATGTAGGCCACCTGCTTCTTTAACTATTTTTTCTCCAGGTCTTAAGTATAAATGATATGTATTTGATAGTATTATTTGAGCTCCTAAACCTTTTACTTCTTCTGGCGTCATTGATTTAACAGTAGCTTGTGTTCCAACAGGCATGAATACAGGTGTTTGAATATCTCCATGTGGTGTATGAACAACCCCTCTTCTTGCTCCTGAATTTTTATCTTCATGTAATAGTTCATATGTTATTGCTTGTTTCATTTTATCTAATAATTCTCCTTTATTTTATAAACATTGCATCACCGAAACTAAAAAATTTGTATTTTTCTTTTACAGCTTCATTATATGCATTCAAAACATTCTCTCTACCTGCCAAAGCAGATACCAGCATTAATAATGTTGATTCTGGCAAATGAAAATTAGTTATTAATCCATCCAAACATTTGAATTTATATCCAGGATAAATATAAATTCCAGTATCTCCTTCGCATTCTCTTACTAATCCATTTTCGTCAGCAACAGTTTCAATTGTTCTACAAGATGTCGTTCCAACTGCAATTACTCTGTTACCAGCTAATTTTGTTGAGTTTATTTTTTCTGCATCTTCTGATTTAATATAATAGTGTTCTGTATGCATATGATGATCTTCTATATTCTTTTCTTTTACCGGTCTAAAAGTTCCAATTCCAACATGCAGTGTAACATTTGCAATTTTCACACCTTTTTCCTCTATTTTCTTTAGAAGTTCATCCGTAAAATGTAATCCAGCAGTTGGTGCGGCTGCAGAGCCGTTGTATTTAGCATACACTGTTTGATATCTATCATTGTCTTGCAAACTCTCATGAATATATGGTGGAAGTGGCATTAGTCCTATTTTATCAAGTATTTCATTAAATATACCATTATATATAAATTTTACTTTTCTTGTTCCATCTTGCAATATGTCTAATATTTCGGCCTTTAAGAGTCCGTCTCCAAATATAACCTTTGCGCCTATATGGAGTTTATTTCCAGGTCTAACCATAGCTTCCCATATATCACCTTCTATATTTTTTAGCAATATAAATTCGACATTTGCACCAGTTTCTTTTTTTCCATATAAACGTGCTGGTATAACTCTGGTATTATTTCTTACTAAACAATCTCCTGGTTCTAGATAGTCAATTATATCTTTAAAAATTTTATGTTCTATTTTTCCTGTATTCTTATCTAGTATCATTAGTCTAGATTCATCTCTTTTTTCTATTGGTGTTTGCGCTATTAATTCTTCTGGTAGTTCATAATTAAATTCAGATAATTCCATTTTTATTCAGATACTCCTTTTATTTGTACAATATTATAATCTTTATTTGACTTTTCAAATATTTTCTTAGTTTTTTGCACTATGCATTCAATTGTTTCTACAATATTCTTAGGTCCATCTAATTTATTTAATTTGTTTGAATATGTAAAATCACTTGTTTTTGCTGGTTTTAAATTATATATTTTTTCTGGTAATCCTATGTAATTTCCATTTTTATCTTTTACTTTTCTATTCATATAATCAATATACCATTTTCTTAAACCATCTCTTTTATCATCTGTGTAACTATATTTTTGATAATCATGTAGTACTGGAACTTCATATCCATATTCGCTTGAATTTCTTTCGAGTGTATGTAAGAATTCATGTAGAAATACTTCTTCTGGAAATGTATTAGATGCAGAATATGAATACTGATTTTGTACCACCCTTATATTAGAAAATCCCTTTCCAATATAAACCATATTTCCGAGTCCTACCCATTCACAAATCT
>CAKOZB010000010.1 GCA_934131055.1 uncultured Clostridia bacterium
TCTAGTAAGACAAAGAGGAACAAAATTCCATCCAGGAAAAAATGTTGGCATAGGAAGCGATGATACTTTATATGCAAAAGTAACAGGAACAGTTAAGTTCGAAAGACTTGGAAGAGATAAGAAACAAGTTAGTGTATATACTGCTGAAGAATTAAAAGCTATGGTAGCTAAAATAGAAGCTCCAAAGGCTGAAAAAGTAGAGAAAAAAGTTGAAAAGAAAACAACAACTAAAAAAGCTACTACAAAAAAAGCAACAGCAGAAAGCAAATAATGTGAAATCCTAATGTTGGAGAAATCCGATGTTAGGATTTTTTGAATATATAAAAAATATTCTAGAAAAAATAATAGGATTTCGAAGAAGTATTGTAAAATTAAGGCAAATCTTATATAATATATAAAGCGAAAAA
The DNA here is from genome assembly GCA_934131055.1 of uncultured Clostridia bacterium. GTDB lineage: Bacteria > Bacillota > Clostridia > TANB77 > CAG-508 > CAG-245. The sequence continues at coordinate 408 of CAKOZB010000010.1, forward strand.
AGTTGAAAATAGAATTCGACTAGATTGATGCCATTAAGAAGGAATGAAATTATATATGAAGTATCGGACTAACAGAACAATCTTTTAATAAAATAAAATCTATTATAGAAAAATACAATAAATACACTTTTAAAATTTTTGGCTCAAGAGCAAGAGGAGATTACAAAAAGGAATCGGATATAGATTTGGCAATAATTGATGATGTTGATGCAAAAACAAAGTTTAATATCATGAACGATTTTGATATGATAGATATACCATATCAAATTGATTTAGTATTTGTTAGAGATGTGCAAAAAGAAGATTTTTTAAATTCTATAGAAAGAGATGGTGTGGTGTTTGATGAGTAGATTTGAAGAAAGAAAAAAAGATTATAAAAATGCTTTAAATAGATTAAGAGAGGCTTTACAAGAAGAACCTACAGAACTTGCAATAGATGGAATTTTACATAGATTCGAGTTTACTTTTGAGCTTGCATGGAAAGCTATTAAAGATTATTTAGAATATATGGGAATTTCAGAGAAGACTGGAAGCCCAAGAGAAAATATTCAACTTGGATATAAACATGGAATTATAAGTGATGGTGAATTATGGATTGAAATAATGTTGTCTAGAAATTCATTAGCTCATATTTATGATGAACAACAATCAAGAGAAGTTTATAGTAATATTAAAAGCAAATATATAAGGGCTTTTGAAGCGTTGGATAAAGTTTTTGACAATGCTTTATAGAGTTTAAGCTAACACTTAGAGGGAGGAATTTGATTAAGTATGGAAAAAGTAAAAAGGATTTTAACAGGAGATAGACCAACAGGAAGACTTCACATAGGCCATTATTTTGGTTCTTTGCAAAAGAGAGTAGAAATGCAAAATTCAGGTTTATATGATCCATATATTTTAATTGCCGATGTGCAAGCATTAACAGATAATTTTAATAATCCAGATAAGGTAAGAAAAAATGTAAGAGAAGTTGCAATGGACTATTTATCTGTTGGAATAGACCCTGAAAAGACAACAATATATATTCAATCTATGATACCAGAAGTTGCTGAACTTACAGTGTTTTACTCTAATTTAGTAACTATTGCAAGGCTAGAAAGAAATCCAACCGTTAAAACAGAAATAGCTCAAAAAAGAGATGTATTCGGAGAAAGTGTTACATATGGATTTTTAGGATATCCAGTAAGCCAGGCAGCTGATATAACATGTTTCGAAGGCGAATTAGTTCCAGTTGGGGAAGACCAGTTACCATTAATTGAACAGTGCAGAGAAATTGTTAGAAAATTTAATTCTATCTATGGAGATGTTTTAATAGAACCAGAAGCAGTTTTATCATCAGCAAAAAGAATAAAAGGCTTAGATGGAAACGAGAAAATGGGAAAATCTCTAGGAAATGCAATACATTTATCTGATAGCGAAGAAGAAATAACAAGAAAAGTTATGAGTGCTGTAACAGATCCAAAGAGAATAAAAAAAGACGATTTAGGAAACCCAGATGTATGTATGGTTGCATACTATCATAATTTATTCTCAACAAAAGAAGAATATGAAAACGTATGCACAGAATGTAGAGCAGGAAGTCGTGGCTGTGTAGCTTGTAAAAAACAATTGGCTCATAACATAATAGAAACTTTAAGACCAATTAGAGAAAAGAGAAAATATTATGAAGACCATCCAGAAATAGTAGATAAAATATTGATGGAAGGAACAGCCAAGGCTCAAAAAGTTGCACAAGAGACAATGAAAAAAGTAAAGAAAGCAATGAAATTAGATTATTTTGAATAATTAATTATACATAAAAACGATTTCAATTTTTAAAAATTTCGGTATGTCGCCCTTGGTCGGAGCTCCTTCGGACTCCTCAAAAGGCGGGCTCGACCTTATTTTTTAAAATGGAAATTGTTTTATATATAAATAGTTGTAAAATAGAATGAAAGGAATAAAGTAATGTTTACAGATTATGCAAAAATTTATGTAAGCTCTGGAAAGGGTGGAAATGGTGCAGTCTCTTTTAGAAGAGAAAAGTATATTGCAGCAGGTGGCCCTGACGGAGGAGATGGAGGAAAAGGTGGAGATGTTTATTTTGAGGTTGATCAAGATAGCAACACACTTATAGATTTTAGATACAAGAAAAAGTTTAAGGCTCAAAATGGTGAAAATGGAGAAGGCGCACGTAAATCTGGAAAGAGTGGAGAAGATTTATATATTAAAGTACCAATCGGAACTGTTGTAAAAGATGCTAAGACAGAAGAAATTTTAGCTGATATGTCTGAAAAAGGACAGAAAACTCTTGTGTTACGTGGTGGCAGAGGAGGAAAAGGCAATACCCATTTTGCAACTTCTACTAGACAAGCTCCTAGATTTTCACAAGGTGGAGAAGAAGGAGAAGAAAAAGAAATTATACTTGAGTTAAAATTACTTGCCGATGTTGGTTTAATAGGATATCCAAGTGTTGGAAAATCAACAATATTGTCTGTTGTGACAGCAGCAACTCCAAAGATTGCAGACTATCACTTTACAACACTAGAACCTAACTTAGGAGTTGTTAAGCCTGAATATGGAGAAAGCTTTGTAATAGCAGATATTCCGGGCTTAATTGAAGGTGCAAGTGAAGGAACTGGTCTTGGAATTCAGTTCTTGAGACATATAGAAAGAACAAGGCTTTTATTACATGTAATAGATGTTTCTGCATCAGAAGGATGTGATCCGGTAGAAGATTATTATGTAATAAACAAAGAACTTGAAAAATACAGTAAAAAGCTTGCTCAGAGAAAGCAAATAATAGTTGCAAATAAAATTGACGCAATGCAAGATTCGACTTTATATGAAAGATTGGAGAAACTTGCTAAGGAAAAAGGTTTGGAAATATTTAAAATATCTGCTGCAACTGGTGAAGGTTTAAAAGAATTAATGCATGAAGTTGCAAAGGTATTAAAGACATTGCCAAAAGAGCAAATAGTAGAGGAAACTGCTCCAAAGAAAGTATATAGATTAGAAGAGGAAGAACCATATACAATCACAAGAAAAGATGATATGTTTGTTGTAGATGGTCCTGCAATAAGAGAATTAATGAGAAAAGTAAATATGGAAGATAATGAATCTTTATATTACTTCCAAAAACGTTTATCTGAATTAGGAGTAAATCAAAAGCTGAAAGATGCAGGAGTACAAGAAGGTGACACAGTAAAAGTATTTGATTATTTGCTAGAATGGGAAGATTAGTTTGAAAAAAATTACAAAATTACAAACTTCTGTTTGACAAACGCCTTTTTTTATGATAATATAGTTGCAGAAATTATTTTAGGAGTGATTAGTATGGCTAGAAAAAGAGATCCTTTAGAGTTAAATAAAAGGGAAAAAGACATTCTAAAATTCATAGAAACTGAATTAAATGAAAATGGATATCCACCATCAGTAAGAGAAATAGGAAAGGCTGTAGGTCTAAAATCAACAGCTACGGTACATTCGTATTTAGGAAGACTAGAAGATGGAGGATATATATCAAGGAAAGATAAAAAAGGTAGAACATTACAGCTTATAAGAGGCGGTAAACCTTACAAACCAACACAATCAGAAGATAAAAGTGTATATTCTGGTAAAGAAATGGTAGAAGTACCTGTTGTTGGAAGAATAACTGCAGGAGCTCCAATTTTAGCTGTAGAAAATATAACAGATACATTCCCAATACCACTAGACTTTATTGGTAATAGTGACTGTTTTATGCTTACTGTTAGAGGAGAAAGCATGATAGAAGCAGGAATTATGAATGGTGATTATATTCTTGTAAAAAAACAAAATACAGCTGAGAATGGTGAGATCGTTGTTGCTCTAATAGATGACGAGGCAACTGTAAAAACGTTCTACAAGGAAAAAGACCATATAAGACTACAACCAGAAAATTCCACAATGGATCCTATAATAGTACCAAATTGTGAGATATTAGGAAAAGTTGCTGGAGTATTTAGAAAATTATAAAACAATAGACAAAGATATTTAAAGTTATAGTTGGAGTAATAAATTATGAGTAGATTAAAAACATTTGGAAAATATCTTTTAATGTTTGTGGCATTTTATATTTTTGTAACAGTTGCATCAATTGGCTTTATAAAAGGTACATACGAGACAATGGAACAGAATGTTTATTCGAGCGATGAAATACAGATTGAAGTTGACGAAGCAAAATCAACATTTGTTAATGGATATGTAAAAGGAAAACTAACCAATAATAGTGATTCAGATATACATTCGAAATATGTTAAGATTAATTTCTTGTCTAAGAAAGGTAATGTGATTTTGACAAAATATCTTGATATAGACGAATTGAAAGCAAAAGAAACAAAAAACTTTACCATAAACTTTGAGGCAGAAAATATAAAATCATTCAATATGAGCGTAGTAGACGAATATATACAAGAAAAATCTAATGCTCAACTAATTAATTTATCAGATGCAGAAAATGAAGAAATAAAAAATATATCAATATTTTTATCAGCAATAATATTATTAAAATATGTAATTTTATAACAATAATAAACGGAAAAATAAAAGCAGAAAAAACTGGAAATAAAGTTAATCTGACTTTTATTTTATTTTTTATAAGTATTTATATAAAATGCAGTAAAAGATTTGAAATTTACTAAAATGTGTAATATAATTGTAACAGTTTAGCAATAATCAGAATTGAAAGGAAGATACTGATGTTAGAATTTGGACAAGATATAGGCATAGATTTAGGAACAGCCACAGTTATTGCATACGTTAAAGGAAAAGGTATAGTTTTAAGAGAACCATCAGTGGTTGCTGTAGACAAAGATACAGGTGATGTACTTGCTGTTGGAAAAGAAGCAAGAAGAATGTTAGGAAGAACACCGGGAAACATAATTGCAACAAGACCATTAAGAGATGGAGTTATATCAGATTACACAGTTACAGAAAAAATGTTAAAGTATTTTATAAATAAAATATGTGGAAAGTATATTTTTGCACCACGAATAATGATTTGTGTACCATCAAGAGTTACAGAAGTTGAGAAAAGAGCGGTTATTGATGCAGCATCACAAGCTGGAGCAAGAAAAGTATATCTAATTGAAGAACCACTTGCAGCAGCAATAGGAGCAGACTTAGATATATCAAAGCCGTGCGGTAATATGGTAGTAGATATTGGTGGAGGAACAACTGACATTGCAATTATCTCTTTAGGTGGAACGGTTATAAGCACATCAATCAGAGTTGCTGGAGATAAATTCGATGAGTCGATAGTCAAATATGTAAAAAAGAAGCATAATATCATGATAGGCGAAAGAACGGCAGAAGATTTAAAAATAAACATAGGATGTGTATATCCAAAAATACAGGATGCAGAAATGGAAATTAGGGGAAGAGATTTAATAACTGGCTTACCAAAGACAGTTACAGTATATTCAAGTGAAATGCTTGAGGCGCTAACCGAGTGTGCAGAGCAAATTGTGGAAGCTGTTCATTCAATATTAGAAAAAACACCACCAGAATTATCTGCAGATATAAGTGATAGAGGAATATACATGACTGGCGGAGGATGCCTTATAGATGGACTAGATAAATTATTGCAAGAGAAAACAGGAATAAATGTAATGGTAGCACAAGACTCTGTTTCGTGTGTAGCACTAGGAACTGGCAAGGCGTTAGATAATTTAGACGTTCTAGATGGTAAGAAGAGATTAAAAAAATAAACTGACTATATGTTCGAAAATATTGCAAGTAATACTAAAAATATAGTATAATTTTGAATATATTGAATTTTTTAAAGGTGAAATAAATGAATAAAACAAAAAGAAAAATATTCGAAACATCTATGAAACTATTTGCAGAAAAAGGATATGATGCAACTAGCATAGAAGAAATAACTGCAAATGTTGGAGTGGCAAAAGGAACACTGTATTATCACTTTTCAAGCAAAGAAGAAATCTTTCAATTTTTAATTGAAGAGGGAGTGAAACTATTAAAAAACAGTGTTGAAATTAAAACTGAAAAATTGGAAAACTCAATAGATAAAATCAAAGCTGTTGTGTTAATAGAAATAAAGGTACTAGTAAAATATGAAGATTTCATGACCATAGTTTTGAGTGAAATATGGGGTAATGGACCAAGAAGTATTTTATGCAAAAAATATGTATTCGAATATATACAAATGATAGAAAAAATTGTTGAAAATGGAATAAACAAAAAAGAAATAATTGATGGTGATAAAAATGTTATAGCCTCTGGTATATTCGGGTTTACTTGTTCGAGTTTGATTTACAAAATGAGAACAGATAAAGAAATAAATGTACAAGAATTATATTCAGAAATAGAAAAAACATTTATACGAAAATTAAAGAGATAATTAGTATTAGAATGGGGAAAGGAGTGCAGTGGTTTTAAGACTGCTGACGAAGAAAATGAGAATATTAAAAGATTTTAAAATACCAGATTTTAAATTTAAAAAGATTGAAATGAATGATATACCAAATGTTGAAGATGTAAAAGTAGATTATTCGAAAGTTATGGAAGCTCAAGAGAAGAAAAACAAAAAGCATCAACCATATCCAGCAACAGATTATAAGACTGTAAAAGAAATATTTATACATTCTATGAAAAATTACGCAGATGAAACATTAATATTGCAAAAACCAAATCATAAAGAACCATACAAAGAATACACATATAAAAAGTTTGGTGAGGACGTAGTAGACTTGGGGTCTAAACTTATAAAAATGCTACCAAAGAATTCAAGAGTAGTAATTGTTAGTGAAACAACATATGATTGGTATGTATCTTATATGACGTTACTTTGTGGTGCTGGAATAGTTGTTCCTGTTGACAAGGAACTTCCAGAAAATGAACTTGAGAATGTAATTAATAGAGCAAATGCAACTGCTGTAATTTATTCGGCTAAAAAAGAGGATGCAATAAAAAAGATAGAAAATAATGTTCCAACTGTAAAATATTTTATTAAAATGGATTCTGATGAACATATAATGGATAAACACATGGGATTCAATTATCTAATACAAGAAGGAAAGGAAATATTTGATAGTGGAGATACATCATATTTGGATATAGAAATTGATCCAGAAGAATTTAAAATGTTAATATTCACTTCAGGAACAACTTCTAAATCTAAGGGAGTAATGATTTGCAATAGAAATTTGGCAGCTAATATAAATGCAGTTTCAGAATATGTAAAATTATATACTTCAGATAGACTATTCTCAGTACTTCCATTACATCATACATATGAATCAACAATAGGTTTCTTACTTCCATTTGCATGTGGATGTTCTGTTGCTGTATGTGAAGGACTAAGATATATTGTGCCAAACTTACAAGAATCGAAACCAACAGCAATGCTTGCTGTTCCATTACTAATAGAAAGTCTATATAAGAAAATAAATGAAACAATTAAGAAAAGCAAAAAAGATGGAATGGTAAATTCTATGATACATATTACAAATCTTTTGAAAAATGTAAATATAGATATAAAAAGAAAAGTTTTCAAAGAAATATTAGATAACTTAGGTGGAAATCTTAGAATAATAGTTTCTGCAGCTGCGCCAATTGATGCAAAAGTTGGAAAATGGGTAGAAGATATAGGAATAAAATTTTTACAAGGATATGGACTTACAGAAACAGCTCCTATTGCAGCACTAACCCCTGAATATGAACCATCTAGATATGCTTCAACTGGTATGGCCGTAAAGGATACAGACATTAAACTAAAAAATGTAAATGATGCTGGAGAGGGAGAAATTCTTATCAAAGGACCTACTGTAATGCTTGGATATTATGAAGATGAAGAAGCAACAAATGAAGTTATGGAAGATGGATATTTCTGCTCTGGGGATATTGGAAGAATAGACTCAGATGGATTTATTTACATTACTGGTAGAAGTAAGAATGTAATAGTAACACAAAATGGAAAAAATATTTATCCAGAAGAAATAGAACTAATGCTTGGCAAAATTCCAGAAATATCTGAATGTATGGTATATGGAAAGAAAGAATCAGAAGATGCTCATGACAAAGAATTAATAATAACAGCTAAGATTATACCAAACTATACTAAAATAGAAGAGCTACACGGAAAGAATTTATCAGATGATGAAATTTATAAAATAATTTGGGATAAGGTAAAAGAAAATAATAAAAAGCTTACATCTTATAAGGCCGTAAAGAAAATTGAAATAAAGAAAGACGAATTTGAAAAAACAACAACAATGAAAATAAAAAGATTCGCAGAGATAAATAAAGATAAGGCTATAAAATAGGCCACATATACTAAAATCGTAATAAAAAAGGTAGCAATATTGCAGTAATTAACAAAAATAGTTACTGTAATATTTTTGTAATAAAAGTGTTAGAAAAGTGTAATACAAAAACGACCAGTAACTATTGTAATTTTTTGTTGAATAATATATAATTATTTTATATTATAGTGATACATATGAAGAGGAGGAATTTTACAATGTCTAGATCTGGCATAGTAAATGTAAGAATGGTAATAACCGAGGAAAAAATATTATCAAACATAGCGAAAGTTCAAAGATTGATAGATCCAAATAGCAAAAAGCAAATTGTTCAATTAGAAGATGACGCTTTCTTTAAAGATCTAGTAGAATCTATAAAAACATATTTAATTGAATATCCAAAAAAGAAAAACTTCCCTAAGAGTGTGTATAAAGCTGCTTATGGACTTGTAGAATTTGCTACAAATGAATTTGAAGAAAATACGAAGCAAATAGAAGAGTTAATAAGACAAAGAGAGAAGAACATCGCTTTATCAGGTGAACTAAAGGATGTTTTAAACATGGTTGTAAATAAAGAAGATGGCTGGAAAGAATCTATAAAAGAAATGTCAGATGATTTCACAGAAGATATACTAGATACATTAGGTGTAATTGGAAGATCAAAATCAGACAAATCACAAAATTATCAAGATGCATTAAAATTAATAAATGCGAGAATTGCAAACCTAGAATCAAACTTACATATCGAAATAGATATGGAAAGAATTGAAGATAAGTCAAAAGCTCTTAGCTACATAGGCATAGAAGTTGCAGATGCATTAAAGTTAATACCAGCACCACAAGAAGATGTTGAAGAAGTTGTAGAAGAAAAAATAGAAACAGTTGAACAACCAAAGGCACAAATTTTACAACAGGCACAGCCAGTTGAACAAGATACACAATATTATGAGTCAACAAGAGTGGAAGTAAAACCTTCATTATGGCAAAGATTTAAACAAAGCAAATTTGTAAGAACAATTAAATATATAATGAAGATAAAAGTTGTATTAGATATACCAGCATTACCAAGTGCTGATGAAGACAGAAGATAATATTTTATTTAAATAAATATTATAACTAAGGATAAAAAAATTTGCAAAACACAAAGGCATAAAGAAGGCATATAATTTACATATGCTTTCTTTTTAAATTATTATGATAAAAGTGTATATAATCAAGAAAATTGTATACAAGCAATTTAAGAAAAGAAAGGAAGATTAGCTGATATGAAAATCGCATTAATAAATGAAAATAGTCAGGCAAGCAAAAATACAATAATTTATGAAGAGGTAAAGAAGGTTGCAGACATACATGGGGATTCAGTATATAATTATGGAATGGAAAGTGCTGAAGAAAATAATTTAACATATGTACAAGCTGGGTTATTAGCAGCAATATTAATAAATTCTAAGGCTGCAGACTTTGTTGTGACTGGTTGTGGTACAGGAGAAGGAGCTTGTCTTGCTTTAAATAGCTTTCCAAATGTTTTATGTGGTCACATAGAGGATCCAACAGATGCATATTTATTTAGCCAAATAAATGCTGGAAATGCGGTAGCATTAGGGTATGCTAAAGGTTTCGGTTGGGGTTCGGAATTGACATTAAGATATATATTTGAAAAATTATTTGAGGCACCAGCTGGTGGTGGATATCCCAAAGAAAGAGTTGTACCAGAGCAGGCTAATAAAAAGATATTAGATGAAGTTAAAAAAATTACGCATAAAGATATGCTTACAATTTTAAAAGAGATTGATAGAGAATTTTTACTACAAACAATAAACAGAGAACAATTTAAAAAATATTTCTTTGAAAATGCAGAAGAGGGAGAAATAAAAGAATTTATAAAAGAAATCATGAAATAAGAAAAAAACAGTATCTATATTTCAAGATACTGTTTTTTTGTGGGCAGAGATGGATTCGTCGAGCCGCGTCGGGAAAACCGTCCACAGGACGCTTTTCTAATTCTCCTTTTCGAATCCATTTTTAATATGAGAAACAAAAAAAGTAATATTCTTTTTAGAACATTACTTAATTCTTGGTGGGCAGAGATGGATTCGAACCATCGTACCCTTACGAGAACAGATTTACAGTCTGCCGCCTTTAGCCACTCGGCCATCTGCCCATTTAGCCATTTAAAAAATAATAAATGGTGCACCCTCAAGGATTCGAACCTTGGACCGACCGGTTATGAGCCGGTTGCTCTGACCAACTGAGCTAAGGGTGCATTTCTTAACGCACTTAGAAGTATACAATATTTTTGAATAGATGTCAATACATTTTTTGAAAAAACTTAAAATTGCTGGAATTATTTTTTGATACATATATTAATAACTAAAAAGTGAAAAGAAGCATACTGCAAAGGTAAGAATGATAAGCATATGCTATTTACTTTTTTTAAAAAAGATGATAAACTACATAAAGAGTACGTAATTCATTTGTAATGAGGAAGGAGTTGCATAACTATGCGGCCGTTCATTGTTGAATTTGTTGGTACACCTGAAGCTGGTAAAACTACCAGCGTGAAAATGCTGAGAAGAAGCTTGGAGGAAAAAGGCTATAAAGTTGGGCTAGTTAGAGAATCGGCGGAAATTGTACCTGATATGTTTAAAACAGGTAGTTCCAAAGGTAACATCTGGATGACCTTGAAGACAGCACAAAAACTTTATGAAGAAATTAATAATGACAGAGATATCGTTTTGGTAGACCGTGGCATTGTGGATTCTCTCGCGTGGAACTATTTGTATGCTAAACGTGGTGAATTTTCCGAAGAAAAAAGCAAATGCGTTGAAAATTTCTTTGAAGCTATTGGAGTTAAGACTGATTTCATTGTAGCACTTACTATTCCGACCGAAGAAAGCATTAGAAGACGAGGCGGAGAAGGTCATGTTGTAAACAGAAAGTTTATTGAGGAGTTCAACAGAGAAATCATTGGCAACTTTTTAAAAAGCGTGGAAATTGATAAGGTGCTGTTAAATACTGAAAGCAAGACTCCTGTGGAGGTGCATGACTGGTTGCTGGGAGCAATTGAGGAAAGTTATGCAAAATTCAAAGAAAACAGTGCAAGCAAAGAAGAGGAGTAAATACAATTTGACAAAATATGACGGGGGAAAGTATATAAAACATATCCCCCGTTTGTAATTAATATAAAAACTGGAAAGGAGTGTATGGTACTAACTGTAGTGTCATATAGAAAAATATAATGAAAATTTCAACAAAAGGTAGATATGCATTAGCAATAATGCTGGATTTGGCCATGTATAATCCAGAAGAATATATATCATTAAAAGATATTGCCACAAGACAAGAGATTTCAATAAAATATTTAGAAAAAATAATTGCAATATTGAATAAGGCAGGTTATGTGAAAAGTTCTAGAGGAAATGCCGGAGGATACAAGCTTGCCAGAAAACCTAATGAATATAAAGTTGGGGATATTTTGAGAACTGCGGAAGGGGATTTAGCCCCAACAACATGTGTTCAGGAAGGATGCCATAAGCAAGATAGTTGTTTAACATATTCTTTCTGGCAAGGGCTAGATAATGCAATTGAAAATTATGTTGATAGTAAAACTTTAGAGGATTTGATAAAAAAATAGATAAAAGGCGAACTCTTATTTTAAAATTAAGAATTCGTCTTTTGAAAATCATACGCATTTTTTTTGTCTATAGTTTATATTATGTTTTAACATGTTTTTGTAACAGATTGCATAATTCTTTCTTCATACACAGCTGTTATTCTGATTTATGACATTTTGTAATGAATTGTACAGTTTGCTCTCAGTTACTAATTTGTACCAGTTTGTACATTACCATTTGGCATTTGTAATTTCTTTATTTAAGTTGTCTGCTTGCTCTTGAGATAAATATTTATATTCTAGCATTGATGAAACAACCTTGCGTTGTCTGCTCTGAGTTAAATTAAAATTTACTGTTGGAGCATACACACTTGGTGCATTTGGAATTCCGGCAAGCATTGTGGCGTCATAAAGAGTCATATCTTTTGGTTCTTTTTTTAGGTAGCCTTCGCAGGCTTCTTTTATCCCATAATATCCGTTCCCAAAGTATATTGTGTTTACATATAGTTCTAAGATGTCGTCTTTCGAGTAATCTTTTTCGAGCTTGAAACTTAGAATTCCTTCAGCAACTTTACGGCTTACAACATCATCTTCAGATATGAAGTATAAGTTTTTTGCTGTTTGCTGAGTAATTGTGCTACCACCTTCTTTAAATTCTTTCTGTTTTATGTTACTGACTATTGCGCGAGCTAGAGCGATTGGATCGATTGCACCATGGTTGTAATATCTGTGGTCTTCAACTGCAATTACTGCATTTTTGTAATAGTCTGGTAAATCTTTTAAAGATACAAAGTTTTCATCTGATTTTATAGATGAAATTTTATCTTCAAGACTTATTGATGATAGTTTTGAGTCATACAACTTTTTTCCATTCATATAGAATACACTGCACACAATGACAATTATGATTAATAAAAATAATAAAAGTCTTCTTATAAATTTCATATAAAATTCATCCCTTTCAAATTATATTAAATAGTATTATTGAAAAAATCTTTATTAAATATTTTTGTAAATATTTTCTGCAATGTTAATTTTACTAAATATATTATAACATATAGAATATGAATTTAAAGTGACTTTAAAAAATAAAGTTTAGTAAATATAATTAGAACCAATTTAGAGTCTAAAAATTAAGAAAAAATTTTTTCGTTAAATTTAAAAAAATTGTCAAAAAGGTTTGACAATTTCTGTTTGTTAATACATAATATAGAATGATGATATTAAACGATGAGATGAATTTGATAAGTTACGAAGGAGGAATTTTAATGTACGTATTTAATAAAATAACAGTAACTCCACAACTACCAGAAAGAATTAACAAATTGTCTGAGATTGCAGGAAACCTATGGTGGGCTTGGAATACAGATTTCTTAAAATTATTTAAGATAATTGATGGCGATTTATGGGAGACTGTTGGAAAGAATCCTGTTAAGTTTTTAAAACTTGTTTCACAGGAGAGATTAGAAAGTGTAACCGAAAATCCAGAATTTTTGAAGGAATATGATAAAATTGCAAATGATTTTTATGACTACATGAATAGTAAATCAACATGGTTTAAGAAAAATTATCCAGATAATAAGAATGATTTGATTGCATATTTTTCAGCAGAATATGGATTAGACCAAATTTTATCAATATATTCTGGGGGACTTGGAATTTTGTCAGGAGACCATTTAAAGTCAGCAAGTGATTTAGGTATACCACTTGTGGCTGTTGGATTATTATATAAAAAAGGATTTTTCCATCAAATTATAAATGGTTATGGACAACAATATGAAGAAGATAGAGAAAATGATATAGATACTCTACCAATATATCCTGTAAAAGATGTAGAAGGTAAAGATTTATTAGTGTATGTAAATATGCCTAAAAAAAGAGTTTATCTAAAGGTTTGGCAAGTTAATGTTGGAAGAGTTAAATTGTATTTGATGGATTCTGACATAGATGCAAACATTCCTGAATATAGAGGTATAACAGCTCATTTATATGGTGGAAACCAAGAAATGAGAATCCAACAAGAAATTGTTCTTGGAATGGCTGGAACAAGTCTTCTAAAAACTTTAGGATTAAATCCTACTGTATATCATATGAATGAAGGACATTCAGCTTTCTTAATATTGGAATTAATGAAGAATATTATTAAAGAAAAACAAGTAAGTTTCGATATGGCAGAGGAGATTGTTGCTGCAAAAACAGTATTTACAACTCATACTCCGGTTCCAGCAGGAAATGATATATTCCCATTATCTTTAGTTGAAACTTATTTTAAAGATTATTGGAATAGATTTTCTATTACAAAAGAAGAATTTTTCAGATTAGGAATGAAGCCAAATGCAGATTTATCTAATACTGGATTTAACATGGGAATTCTTGCACTAAAATTCTCTGGAAAGAAGAATGGAGTAAGTAAATTACATGGTGCAGTTTCTAGAGAATTATTTGGAGAGGTATGGCCAAACATAGCTCCAAATGAGGCTCCAATAGATTATGTAACAAATGGAATTCACACTTGTACATGGCTTGCACCAAATTTAAAGAGATTATTTAATGAATATTTAAAACCATATTGGCAAGATGATATTAAAAATGACACAACCTGGCAGAAGATTGCAGACATTCCAGACCAAGAATTATGGAATGCTCATATGGAAAGAAAAGTTAAGCTTTTAAAATTAGTAAAGGAAAATATAACAAATAGATTAAAAAGAGAAGGATATCGTTATAGTGATATAAATGATATCACATCAAAATTAGATCCGAATGCTTTAACAATAGGATTTTCTAGAAGATTTGCTACATATAAGAGAGCTACTTTAATATTTAAAGATTTAGAGAGAATAACACAAATACTAAATGAGGCTGGAAAACCAGTTCAAATAATATTTGCAGGAAAGGCGCATCCATCAGATAACGGAGGAAAAGATTTAATAAGATACATTCACGAATTATCTATGAAGCCTCAATTTAAAGGTAAGATTTTCTTACTAGAAAACTACAACATAGGTATATCTAAATATTTAGTAAGTGGTGTTGATGTATGGCTAAATAATCCAAGAAGACCAATGGAAGCATCTGGTACATCAGGACAAAAAGCAGCTGTAAATGGCGTTATAAACTTTAGTGTGCTTGATGGCTGGTGGGCAGAAGGATACAACCAGAAAAATGGTTGGACAATAGGAACCAATGCCGAATATTCTTCTTATGAAGAACAAGATAATGCTGATAGCGAGAGTATTTATCAAACATTAGAAAATAAAATAATTCCAACATTCTTCGATAAAGATGAAAACGGAATATCTAAGAGATGGATGGAAATAATGAAGCAATCTATAATGTCTAATGCCGGAAGATACAGCACTGCTAGAATGCTTATAGATTATACAAATAAATTCTATATGCCACTTTGCAATTTGTACAACAAATATTACACAGATTTATCATCAGTTGCAGAATTTAATAGTTGGAAAAACAATTTATATTTGAACTGGAATGATATAACAATAAAACAAGAAAAGGGTAACTTAGATAATATCACAGTAGATGCTGGAAACAATATTACAGTTAGATGTAAAGTATATCTACCAAACATTGATAAAAACTCTATAGAAGCACAAGTTTACTACGGGCAAATAATGGAAAATGGTATAGTAGATAAAATTCAAATAATACCAATGAATTTAATAGGCAGTGACGATGAAAAGAAAGAATATGAGTATGAAGCAACAGTTGAACTTACAACTGGCGGAAACTATGGTTATACATTTAGAGTAATGCCTAAAAATGAAATGTTATTAGACCCAGCAAACTTGGATTTAGTAAAATGGATAACAAAATAATTAGACCAAAAGAAAAGCCTTGACGCACAAGGCTTTTTGTAATATAATGGTTACATAATTTTAAAGAGAAAATGCAAAGTTTTGGAAAAGCTTTGTTTTTTAGAAAGGGTTGTTAAATATGGCAGACATAAAAGAATTAATGCAAGTACGTAGAGACAAAATGCAAAAGCTAATAGATAATGGTGTAAATGTACACCCAGAGAGATATGAGAGAACACATCAAATAAAAGAAGCAAGAGAATTACCAGATGGAACAAAAGACGTTTCGATTGCTGGAAGAGTAATGTCTAAGAGAAAATTAGGAAAGATAAGCTTCTTAGATTTAAGAGATTTAGAAGGACATCTTCAATTAGTTATTAAAAAAGAAGATTTGGGAGAAGATGTATATAAATTCTTACACGAAACAGTTGATATTGGTGATTTCATTGGAGTAAAAGGAGAAATATTTACAACTCAAGCGGGAGAAAAATCACTTCAAGTTTATGAATATACATTCTTAGGAAAGGCAATTCGTCCACTTCCAGAAAAATTCCATGGTTTAACAGACCAAGATGCAGTATACAGAGAGAGACATCTTGATTTAATAATGAACGATGATGCTAAAAAGAGATTTGTATTAAGAACAAAGTTTATCAGATTAATGAGAGAATTCTTAGATACACATGAATTTTTAGAGGTAGACACACCAGTTCTTCAAAATACAGCTTCTGGAGCAACAGCAAAACCATTCATAACACACCACAATGCATTAGATATGGACGTATATTTAAGGATATCTCCAGAATTAACATTGAAAAAGCTTATAATTGGTGGATTTTCAAATGTATATGAAATTGCAAGAGACTTCAGAAATGAGGGAATGGATGCAAACCATTTACAAGACTTCACAATGGTTGAAGGATACAGTGCTTATTGGTGCTATAGAGATAATATGAAATTTTTGAGAGAAATGGTTATATATATATTATCAAAATTATTCGATGGAAACTTGAATATCAAAATTGGAGAGCAAGAAATTGACTTCGGAGGAGAATGGCAAGTAGTATCATTCAGAGATTTAATACTTAAAGATTGTGGAATAGATATTGACAAATTTGAAACAGCAGAAAGCTTACTTGCAGAAATAAAAGCAAAAGGAATAAAATTAGAGGCAGATAACTTAGAGCAATTAGGAAGAGGAAATTTAATAGATACATTATACAAAAAGGTAAGCAGACCAAACATAATAAATCCAACATATCTAATTGAACACCCAATAGATTTATCTCCACTTGCTAGAAGCAATGATGAAAATCCAAAATTGACAGACAGATTCCAATTAGTAGTAAATGGACAAGAAATAATAAACGGGTATTCAGAGCTTGTAGACTGTGACGAACAAGAAAGAAGATTTATAGAGCAGGCTGAATTAAAGGCTAATGGTGATGAAGAAGCTATGAGCATAGATACAGAATATATAAGAGCTATGCAATATGGTATGCCACCAATTTCTGGTTGGGGACTTGGAATAGATAGATTCTTACAATTCTTAACAAACAGTGATAACATAAGAGATGTAGTTCTATACCCATTAATGAAACCAAGAGCAGCAGAAGAAAGCGAAGAATAATAGATTGAAAGAGTGACTTAATTTTAAGTTGCTCTTTTTGTGTGGTATAATTGTTAAATAAATATCATAGAAATATTGTTGAAAAAAGAAAGTATCTGTTTGGAATTATTGACTATGGCAACATAATGTTGTAAAATAAAAACATGAAATGTTTGCATAAAACATTTTAAAGCTAATTAACTTTATTATTTTTTGATTGGAGGATTATTATGGGTTCAAAAGACCGGCTCTACGCAGACATCATGGCTGTGCATCCAGAGGTAACTGGCTCATGCAATTTGGTTATTGTAAAACAGCCAGATAATAGCACGGTCAAATTTGTTGTTGATTGTGGTCTCTTTCAAGAGAGGCAGTACAGCAAGAACAATGAGAGTTTGCCTTTCATCCCTGCTAACATCGATTTCTGTTTGGTTACGCATAATCATGTGGATCATGTTGGTCGCCTGCCTTTTATGGTGAGTAAGGGTTACAACCAAGAGATCTATATGACTGAGACAACTGCAAAGCTCTTGCCTTTGGCTTTGGAAGATAGCTATAAGGTGCTAAGAGATGTTGCAAAACGGCAGAACCATTCGCCGTTGTACAGCGAGGCCGATGTGTCTCAGACCATGAGACTGATTCGTCCTTGCAAGTATAATGAGACTATCCAGATTCGCCCGAATATTAAGGCAACATTCTTTATGAATGGCCACTTGATGGGAGCTTCTAGCATTCTCGTTCAAATCAGTTGGGAGGGATACGAAACAATTAATTTGTTTTTCACTGGAGACTACAACAACAAGAACATGTTCTTCGATGTACCGGATCTCCCTGATTGGGTACTCGACCTTCCACTTACGTTGGTTCAGGAATCCACTTATGGAAACATGGACTCCTATGAGGTTACGAGTTGCTTTAAGCAGAATGTGCTGAAGTGCCTCGAACATGGTGGTACGGTTGTTGCACCAGTCTTTTCGCTGGGACGTTCACAGGAAATTCTGTATGAGGTTAAATGCATGCAGGACGATGGATCTTTGGACGTAAATGTACCGATTTATTTCGATGGAAAGCTTGGCATCAGATATACCACGCTTTACTTGAAAGATGGACTGGACATAAAGGAAGATATGAAAAACTTTCTTCCGAAGAACCTTACCTTTGTGGACAAGGTTAATCGTGGCGAAGTCTTGGCGAGTACTATGCCTAAGATTATCCTTACCACTTCTGGCATGGGATCGTATGGCCCTGCACAGGTGTATATTCCAGAGTATTTGACCAGAAGAAATTCGCTTATCCACTTTACGGGCTATACCACAGAAGGTACGCTCGGTGCAAGACTCAAAGAGGCTGAAGTTGGCACGGCAGTCCAGGTTGGTGGTACGCTTGTTAAAAAGTATGCACAGGTCGAATACACCACCGAATATTCTGCTCACGCAAAGGCAGATGAGATGATTGACTTCCTTAAGAAGTTCAAACACCTTAAGTTGGTCCTTGTGAACCACGGAGAAGCTGATACAAAGCAAATATTTGCAGAAAGGATTATCAACGAAGTTGACACTGAAAGGGTCGGAATTCTGGGAAGTGGTTACTTCTTCCGTGTGAATCACGAAGGCCTTATCAAGAGCCTGTCGACAAAATTCGAATAAAATAATTCATACAACGTGCTGGGGCTCCCTTGGTG
>CAKOZB010000011.1 GCA_934131055.1 uncultured Clostridia bacterium
GGAAAGAATAGTATTAACGGAATTAACGCTAGAAGTAAGCAATATAGCACAATTGAACAGTGTTTTAAAAGCAATAAGAAAAATAGACAGCGTATATGAAGTAAGAAGAAATAAATAAAACATATATGAAAAATATGACTTGCGTATAAAACGAAGCCAAGGAATAAATAGGAGCAACACATGATTTTAAAAAGATTAAAAGTACAAACGACATTAGGAGAAGCAACAAATTGTTACATAGTAGAAGACGAAGAAACAAAAGAAACAATGGTTATAGATCCGGGTGGAGAAGCAGATAAAATTTTAGAAATGCTAGATATATTAGAGGCAAATGTAAAATACATTTATTTAACACATTGCCATGGAGACCACATTGGAGCCGTTTCAGAGGTAAAGAGTAAAAAAGGTGGCAAAATATTAATCCATAGAGACGATGCAGAAGGTTTAGATGACGAAAACATAAATCTAAGCGCCTGCATTAACATGGGAGACATAGAACTAGAACCAGATTCAAGAGTAGACGACAGAGATTTAATTCATGTTGGAAGCCTAGAATTTAGAGTAATACACACTCCAGGACACACAAAAGGGTCTACTTCGTTATATTGTGAAAAGGAAGGATTATTATTTTCGGGAGACACATTATTTAGAGGAACTTGGGGAAGAACAGATTTACCAACCAGTTCGTTCGTACAAATAATAGACTCGATTACAAAAAAATTACTTGTATTACCAGACGAAACAATAGTATATCCGGGGCATGGAAAATCTACATTAATAAAGGAAGAAAAGCCAATTTATCTAGAACTAAAACCTAGACAAGAATGTTAAAATTTTCGCCCAATGGGGACGCCCCTTTTTGGACGAAAAATGAAAGGAGAAGAATATGGGAAAGACAGAACCAAGAACTCTACCGGGTTTTATGGAACTTTTGCCAAGTGAGCAGATTTTATTTGATGATATGAAGCAGAAGATTGAAAAGTCGTATCAAAAATTTGGATTTTTGCCAATAGATACGCCTATAATTGAATATGCTGAAGTATTGCTTGCAAAAGCTGGTGGAGAAACAGAAAAGCAAATATACAGATTTGAAAAAGGTGATACGGATTTAGCTTTAAGATTTGATTTAACTGTACCACTTGCAAAATATGTAGCAAAAAATTATGGAAATTTAAGTTTTCCATTTAGAAGATACCAAATAGGAAAAGTATATAGAGGCGAAAAAGCACAAAAGGGAAGATATAGAGAGTTTTATCAATGTGATATAGATATAATTGGAGATGAAGCTTTAGACATTATAAATGATGCAGAGCTTCCAGCTGTAATTTACTCAACTTTTAGAACTTTAGGATTTGAAAATTTTACAATAAAAATAAATAACAGAAAAATTTTAAATGGTTTATTTGAAGGAATTGGCCAAAAAGATAAATCTGTAGAAATCTTAAGAATAATCGATAAAATAGATAAAATTGGAGAGCAAGCTGTAAGAAAAGAAATAGCAGAGCTTGGAGTAGATGAAAAAATAGTAAATATAATAATAGATTTTATAAGAATAGACGGA
This sequence comes from uncultured Clostridia bacterium, assembly GCA_934131055.1. Taxonomy (GTDB): domain Bacteria; phylum Bacillota; class Clostridia; order TANB77; family CAG-508; genus CAG-245. The sequence continues at coordinate 1,562 of CAKOZB010000011.1, forward strand.
AGTGCAGACGAAAAGATAGAAAAGCTTGAAAAATTAGACTTATATGGTGCAAATATTGTGGAAAACGAAACTCAAAATACATCTGTAAGTGCAGTTAATATGGCAAATGCTACATTTACAAGAGGTGTAAATGAGCTAAAAGAAGTAGTAGAAAATATTAGACTATTTGGAGTGCCAGATAAAAACTTTACAGTAGACCTTACAATAGCAAGAGGATTAGATTACTATACTGGAACTGTATATGAAACATTCTTAAATGACTATAGAGAAATTGGAAGTGTTTGCTCTGGTGGAAGATACGAAAATCTTGCAGAAAACTATACTGATAGAAAGCTTCCAGGAGTGGGAGTATCAATAGGTCTAACAAGACTATTCTACAAATTAAATGAATTAAATTTAATTAAAGCAGATAAAAAATCAATTTCTGATGTATTAATAATTCCAATGACAGAAAATAAAAAAGCTCCACTGGAATTAGCAACAAGTTTGAGAGAATTAGGTATAAATACAGAAATATATTTAAATAATAAAAAAATAAAAGCAAAAATGAAGTATGCAGACAAGCTTGAAATTCCATATGTAATAGTAATTGGTGATGATGAAATTGCAAATAATACAGTAAAAGTAAAAAATATGGAAACAGGAGAAGAAAAATCAACAGATTTTAATGCAGAAAGCGTTAAAAAAGTGATAAAGGGAGAATAAAAAGATGAAAAATAAAAAAGTTTTAATTGTAATAATAGTATTATTGATTATATTAGCAATTTGCGGAGGTGCTTTCGCCTATGTGTATTTTGCAACAGATTTATTAAAAAGTAATTCGCAAATGTTTTCTAAATATGGAACCATGTTAGATATGGAATTATATAATTTCTTTTATGATGAAAACATAAAAACGTATTACACAAATAAATCAGCAAATAATTATGAAAACACTGGAGTATTAAGAGTAAAATCAGGAGGTAATAATGATATTAATGCAGATTTAAACCTTACTTTTAAAGGGGCAACAGATGTTGATAATGATAATTTTGAACAAGAAATAACTATCAATTATTCGGATTCTGAAAAATTTGCATTTAAACTTATAAAAAATAATCAGATGATTGCACTTGGCTCTAATGAAGTTGCTAATAAATATGTTGGAATAAAAAATGAAAATCTAGATGAGCTTTCTAATAAATTAGGAATTGATGAAGAAATGAAAGTGCCAAACAATATAAAATTAGATAAGTCATCAATAACTGTTCAAAATATCAAAAGCTTAGTAACAAAATATATAGGAAAATTGGCAGGACAACTTTCAGAGTCAAATTTTACAAAAAATAATAATACTTCATATACATTAACAATCGAAAAAGATAACCTAAAAAATATTATGATATACTGCTTAAATGAGGCTAAAAATGACTCGGAAATTATTGAAATGTTGGGTATGAGTGATGATATATCAACATATCAAGATAATATTGACCAAGAAATTGATAATTTAAATGAACAAGATTTTTCAAATACATCTATTAAGATAACTTTAACAAGTACTGAAAATGGTGTGGAAGCTGATGTTGAGGAAAACACAGATGAAGATAACGTAAAATTTTCTGTAATATTAGAACGAGGCAAGAATATTACAATAAAACAGACAGGTTCTTTTGATACGGCAGAAGTGCTTACAGAGGAAACAACTGCAACCCCAAACAATATAGAATATACAATATCTAAAGAAAAATCTGCAAGTAAAAGCAAATATACTATAACAAGTTCAGAAGAGAACTACTCACTTGAAATTGGCTTTGAACTAGATAGTATTTCAGATAATGGAGCAACTGAAAAAGTTTATGTATCATATGATGTAAATGACGTACAATTTAATGTAGAATACAATAATGCAATAACGTTTAAAGATGTAACAGTTACAGAATTAAATGATGAAAACAGTGTTGCATTAAATGATTATAGCCAAGAGGAATTAAGCTCTTTATTGCAACAATTGCTTGTACAAGTTATTACTGTAAATTCTCAAAAAATACAGAATGCAAATGTTTTTTAAGATATTATAAAAAAGGTGTCTAGTATTATTAAATTTTAATTTAATAGTTCTAGACACTTTTGGATTAGTCAAAAATTGATGAAAACACTTTTGCTAAATATTTCATGCTAGCCATTGATTGTTCTAATGTGTTTCCAGTAGCTCCTACTTCTATTATGCAGGCTGCTTTTCCAAGTTGCTGGTTATATCTGCTGTTTCTTAATAGTATTGGTCTAAATAACCCAGGGTATAATTCGTTTGCTTTTTTCTGAACTTTTACCGCAAATTGTAAATTCTTTTGCCAGTTAGGGTGTTCTAGACCTCCACCGTCTGTACCAATTACAAACATTAGTTGAGATACTACCTCATCTCCAATTTTGATAGAGGGAGCGTAAGAAGTATCTGCAATAGCATCTCTATGTAAGTCTATAATTATATCTGTATTGGGGTGTGAAATTAACAAGTTTTCGACTGTTGCCATAGACCTACCATATGAACCAGAATATGCGGGATAATCATGATATGTTTTGTCATGTACAACATTGAAACCATATGAAGTTAGCTGGTCTGTAAGAGAATTACCAACACGCACCACAGAATAATCTAAATCTGTAGTTCTAAAAGTTCCACTTTCTTCATATGAAAAATTTTCCGTGGGAGTGTAACTTTCGCAAGTATGCGTATGAAAAATCATCACATCAGATTGATTAATTTTTAATCCTTCATAATTCAAAATATCATCAGTTAAAGTATAATTAGTTCCATTTTTAATTTCAACACCTTGATAATCATTTGTGTATTTGTTTGGTACACCAGAATCAATTACTTGTGTCTCTAGATTCGTACTAGCATGTTCAATTGTATTATCGGTGTTATTATTCTCAACAATAGTAGGTTCTTCTACAATATTGTTTTCACTTTCATGAGTCGCCACTTTGATAGACGACATGACTGGAAGCTGTGAATTTAGCAAAAATTGTAGAGGGCTTTTGGATTCTATGTATGATGTCTCGAGAGAAGAAAAATTTGAGTCATTGAGGGTAGCAATACCAGGAATTGTTTGGTTTAAGATAAAAGGAGAAAAAGCAAGCTTATCTAAATTAATAGATAGGCCTTGTACAAAATAAATAAAAAATATTACTACGAATAGAATAAGTAAGATTTTCATTAAACTTTTTATATTTATTACTGCTACATTTACCATTGTTTTCTCCTTTATTTTTACTTATAATAAATGTATGCTATTGTTACAAAAATATTACTAAAACACTTGAAACAAAGAAAAAATTAATATATTATAAATACTGTAAATATAATAAACAAAGGAGTGAAATATATGGTTGGACTAAAGTTAGATTTAAAAAATGCTGGTATAACCGAAAAATCTATCTTGAAGTATAGCAAAGAGGTAGAGAAAATTCATACAGAATTACACGAGAAAAAAGATGATGAAAATGAATTTTTAGGATGGTTAGAACTTCCTACTAAATATAATAAAAAAGAATTTAAGAAAATAAAAGAATGTGCAAAAAAAATTCAAGCAAATTCTGATGTGCTACTTGTTATTGGAATTGGTGGCTCATATCTTGGCGCTAGAGCAGTAATAGAGGCATTGACGAATACATTTTATAATTTACAAGACAAAGAAGAAAGAAAAACTCCTCAGATAATATATGTTGGAAACAATTTAAGCCCTAACTACATAAGCGAGCTAATAGATTTAATAAGTAATAAAGACTTTTCTATAAATGTAATTTCAAAATCTGGAACTACAACAGAGCCAGCTATTGCATTTAGAATATTTAGAGAGTTGTTAGAAGCTAAATATGATTTGGAAGAAGCAAGAAGCAGAATATATGTTACAACAGACAAGGAAAAAGGAGCATTAAAGCAATTAGCAGAAAAAGAAAATTACGAAACATTTATTATTCCAGACAATGTAGGAGGAAGATATTCAGTACTTACTCCAGTAGGACTTTTACCAATAGCTGTTGCAGGTGTTGATATAGATAAATTAATGAAAGGTGCAAGATTTGCTCAAGATAAATATTGTGATGCGGATTTAAAATATAATGAATGTTATCAATATGCCGTTGCAAGAAATATCTTATATAAAGATGATAAGAATATTGAAATACTAGCAAACTACGAACCAAAAATGCACTATGTAACAGAGTGGTGGAAACAACTATTTGGCGAGAGTGAAGGAAAAGAAGAAAAAGGAATATTTCCAACAGGAGTAGACTTTACAACAGATTTACATTCTTTAGGACAATACATACAAGAGGGAAGAAGAAACTTGTTTGAAACAGTAATAAGAATAGAAAAACCAGATTCAGATATAAGCATAAACTTAGATGAAGATGATTTAGATGGACTAAATTACTTAGTTGGCAAATCATTAGATTTTGTAAATAAAAAAGCAATGGAAGGTACAATAGAAGCACATGTTGATGGAGAAGTACCAAATATATTAATAACTATGCAAGAACTAAATGCAGAAACCTTAGGACAATTAATATATTTCTTCGAACTTGCATGCGCAATGTCAGGTTCAATACTTGGAGTAAACCCATTCAACCAACCCGGAGTTGAAAAATACAAGAAGAATATGTTTAGACTACTAGGAAAACCAACAAAAAAATAGAAATTTGTCGAACGATTATATGAAGATTTTTTAATAAAGTATTGCAAAAAAATTAGAATATAGTATAATAATATGTAGATGATTTTTTCATTATCACTAAATTTTTAAATGAAGATATGTAACCAAAGGTTGCAAAAAAAATCAGGTATGTTGCCACATACCTGATTTTTTCTACCCTTGAAATAAATCGAAGATAGATTTTAGCACTTGAAGAATCTTAAATAGATACTTTACCGAAATTAATACGATATGTAAAAATTTAATAAACTTTTTTGTGCCATTTCTCTTACGTTTTGATTTTTTCATTATCTTCACCTCCTTTTCCATGAAGATAACATAATTATACAACATAACAGTTGCAAAAGTCTGTCGAAATATGTAGCTGTAAAAAATATTTTTTAGTAAGAAATGACAGTTGGTTATTTATAAAATAATCAATTTTGTATTGACATAACACAAAAAAAGTACTATTATAAGAATATGTGAATAGATAAGCAATGAGACAAAGTAAAATAAAGGTTACTTTTAGAGAAGAATTGTCGTAGGCTGAAAGCAATTCTAAGCAAACATATTTGAAAAACTACCTCACAGAAAACTCTGGCGAAAGCTTGCTTAGTAAATTAAGTAAAAAATTAGGATGGAACCGTGCATATATGCACTCCTAAATGTTAAAAGCATTTGGGAGTGTTTTTGTTTTCCAGATGCAAAAGGAGGATTTTTTATGATAATTACATTAAAAGATGGTAGCAAAAGAGAAGTACAGGAAGGCATTTCTGTAATAGACCTTGCAAAAGAAATTAGCGAAGGGTTAGCAAGAGTTGCAACTGCAGGAAGAGTAGACGGAAAAGTTGTTGATTTAAGATACAATTTAAACAAAGACTGCAATGTAGAAATTTTAACATTTGATGATGAAGATGGAAAGAAAGCATATTGGCATACAACCTCTCACATAATGGCACAAGCTATCAAGAGATTATATAAAGATGTTAAGCTTGCAATTGGACCAGCTATAGATGGCGGATTTTACTATGATTTTGATACAGAATATAGATTTTCAGAAGCTGATTTTGAGAAGATAGAAGCTGAAATGAAAAAAATTATAAAAGAAGATTTACCAATAGAAAGATTTGAACTTCCAAGAAGCGAAGCTATCAAATTAATGAAAGATGCAGGAGAAGATTATAAGGTAGAATTAATAGAAGACTTACCAGAAGACGAAGTTTTATCATTTTACAAACAAGGTGAATTCACAGATTTATGTGCAGGCCCTCATTTAATGAGTACTGGAAAAGTAAAATGTGTTAAGTTATTATCAACTTCAGGAGCTTACTGGAGAGGCGACGAAAAAAATAAGATGCTTCAAAGAATTTATGCTATATCATTCCCAAAGGCAAGCTTGCTTGAAGAACATTTAGCAAAATTAGAAGAAGCAAAACAAAGAGACCACAGAAAATTAGGAAAAGACCTAGAACTATTCATGACACATAAATTAGTAGGTTCAGGACTTCCAATGTATTTGCCAAATGGTGCAACAGTAAGAAGATTACTAGAAAGATACATTCAAGACAAAGAAATAAGAATGGGTTACAAACACGTATACACACCATCACTTGCAAACGTTGAATTATACAAAACATCAGGACACTGGGACCACTACAAAGAAGATATGTTCCCAGTAATGAAAATGGACAACGAAGAATTAGTATTAAGACCAATGAACTGCCCACATCACATGTTAATATTCAAGAGCAAAATGCGTTCATATAAAGATTTACCAATTAGAATTGGCGAATTAGCACATGATTTCAGATATGAAGACAGTGGAACAGTTTGCGGTATTGAAAGAGTACGTGAAATGTGCCAAAATGATGCACACTTATTCGTAAGACCAGACCAAATAAAAGATGAAGTTGGAAAAGTTGTAAAATTAATACTAGATGTTTACAAAGACTTTGGATTTAAAGACTACAAATTTAGATTATCATTAAGAGATAAAAATGACAAACACAAATACTTTGATGATGACGAGATGTGGGACAAGGCAGAAAGTCAACTTCGTGAAATTTTAACAGAATTAGGATTAGATTTCTACGAAGCAGAAGGCGAAGCAGCATTCTATGGACCAAAGCTAGATGTACAATTAAAATCAGCAATAGGACATGATGTAACAGTTTCAACTTGCCAATTAGACTTCTTATTACCACAAAGATTCGAGCTAGAATACATTGGTGAAGATGGAAAAGCTCACAGACCAGTTGTAATACACAGAGCAATACTTGGAACACTAGACAGATTTATGGCATTCTTAATAGAAGAAACAAAAGGAGCATTCCCAACATGGCTTGCACCAGTACAAGTAAAAGTACTTCCAATATCAGACAAACACCTAGAATATGCAAACAAAGTAAAAGAAGCATTACAAGATAAAGAAGTAAGAGTAGAAGTAGACGATAGAGCAGAAAAAATCGGATACAAAATACGTGAAGCACAACTTCAAAAAGTTCCATACATGCTAGTTGTTGGAGATAAAGAACAAGAAGCAGGAGAAGTCGGAGTCCGTAATAGAAAAGACGGAGACGTTGGGGCAATGAAGCTAGAAGATTTTGTAGAAAAAATAGACGAAGAAATAAAAACATTTGCAAAATAAGAAATATAATCAAAAAGAATACGAACATATAGTAAATGAATATGTTTGTATTCTTTTTTTGAAAAATTGGCGTAAGTTTTTATTATAAAATAAATTTTTATAGCATTATTAATAAAGTTGTGATATACTAATTCAGTAATTTAATTTGCAAAATTTGGAGGAGCAAATATGCCAAGGAAAGTAGTAAAAGGTACAACAGAAAACTTAAATATGTTAAGAGAAAAAGTAGACTATATTGGTTTTGAACTAGGAGAGGTCCCAGAATTTTTAAAGGATTTTGAACCACTTGAATATAGAGTACCAAAAGTTTATGATGAAACTACATATAAAGTTTATAAGTACGTAAAAATAAAAGATATTGAAATATTAATTACACCAAAGGATAGACTAGATGACTTAGAGGAAAGGTATAAACTTGCCAGCCCATTATTTACATATATGAAGCCAGAGGCAAACGAAAATCTTGAGAAGTATGCATACTTTTTAAAAATGATAAATCAGACTAGGGTGTCAGATATTCAAGAAATAGAAAAGGAACAAGAAGCTTTTCAAAAAGAGATTCCATTTGATGTGAAATTTGCTAATAATTTTAAGTGGCAAATATTCTATTCTGATTATGCGGATAAATATTTTATGCTTGCTTCTACAAACGAAACAGACAATTCACAGATGTTTTATTTATTGAAAAGAAAAATTGAAGAGAACAAAAGCAAAAAAGATAACACTATTTTTGTGCCTATCAGTAATGAGGAATATTCTGAAGTAATATTAAAAAAATCAGAGATAGAGGATTTAGAAAATTATTTGTGGTTTTTCACTAAAAATTGGCCTTCTATATATGAAATAGAAGATGAAGAAGGAAATATTCAGCTCCAAATAGTCGGAGAGACTGTTATATACGATAAAATGACAAGCCAATATAGAATTATTCTCAAAGATAAAAAAGAAGCTTCAAAATGCTATAAATTAATCAAAGCATTATTCATTTTAGCATATGATTTAAGAAAAGATTATCAATTTCAAATAAAGATTGGTGAAAATGGTGGTCTGGATTTCTATTATAATGATGAAAAAATTGAATATGATACTCTACCAGAGTTCTTGAAGAAAGAGTCAATTTCCAAGATAAAAGAAAACGAGAGAGTTAAAACTGAGACTAAGGAAGTAAAAGCAGATATCAAAGATTTACAAAAGCAAGAAGAACAGAAGAATCTTGAATATCTTAGAAAAGAGAAAGAGATTGTTACTTTCTTAGAGTGCAAGAAAACTTTTATGGGAAGAATAAAATATTTCTTTAAGGGAAAGAAAGGTAAGAAAGACGAAGAAGTTTCGGAGCATTCTGCAAGTAAAGAAAGATTAAAGGATATTTTAAGTCAAGACAAAGAAAATATAGAGCATTTTAAAGATGATGAATTAGAATCTAAGAGCTATACTGTTGAAGACATTATTAAGATTGGCAAAGAGCTTGATAATAATGTAAAAGACAACAAGAATGCAAAACTAGATTTAAAAGCTTTGCAAAACAAGGTTGATAATATTGACAGAAAACTGAAGAATGCAACAGAGTTTTTAGAAGAGATAGACGAGCATAAGAAGAGTATATTTGAATTCTGGAAATATGCAAACAAAGATGAGTCTAAAATGCTTGCCGAAGGTGAAGCAGCAGAAGAAGAAACAACGAGTACTGGACTTAGAAAAACTTTTGATTATGAAGAAGATATAGAAAATTTTGCAAGCAAGATAGATAGTCAACAGAGAGAAAAATTAACACATAAAGAACAAGATGCATTATTTGCATCAAACTTTGTGCTAGACGGAATAAACATAGTATCAAAGGAAAAATTATTAAAAGATGACGAAAACAAGATAGCAAATTTATTACAACAATTAAAAGACGACTACAAGAAAGATATTGATAAAATTCGAGAAAAGGATTTCGATATTTTTGGAAATATTAGTCAAGATAAGACAAAAATAAAAACACTAAAAAATAATCAACATAGAGAAGCGGAAAAAGATAAGTACAAAGTTTTGAATGTAAATTTAAATACAGAGATGGATGTATTTATAGAGAAATTAAAAGAACTTAGACAAATTCTTATAGATGAATCTGAAAAGATAGAAGTTCCATACGATATATCTTTGTACAAGGCTAGCAACGAAAAGATTGATCCAGATGGATTCGACAAATTTAGTGTAAATCCGTTTGAAACCTTGGATAATCTAGAGAAAACCTCTACATCTAAAGAAACATATTTATATAAAATCAATGTTCCGGAAAATACAAAGTTAGTCTTTTACTCGAATATAACATTCTTTGAAAATAACAATCAAACACTTCCTTTAGGAATGGACATATCTCAAGAAGGACTTATAAACATGGATAAATATAAGCTTGAGCTAAAAGGAAAAGACGAATTTAATATAAATATTTTCAAGAACGAATTTGATAATTTTGTAAAGAATGTGAAGGTGTATGAGTATAATTTGACAAGCAGATAATAAAAGAGTTGGGAAAGAATCAAATTTTGGCAAGGAAAATGAATTCAAAAGGTAAGGGAGCATATGTGGTGTATGTGACCGTGGTTTTAATAAAATTTGACGTAGCAAAAATTGTGATTATTTGCCAACGGAAAGGAAAAGTATGATGGACAGAGTAATCATAATGGTACTTGACGGCTTCGGTGTAGGAGAGGCTCCAGATGCAAACAAGTATGGAGATGAAGGAAGCAATACACTTGATGGAATATACAATAATACGTCTTTAAATATTCCAAATATGGCTAAATTAGGGCTATATAACATAGACGGAGTTAAGGTTGGAGAAAAACAAGAAAATACAATAGGAGCATATGGAAAGGCACAAGAACAAGCAGATGGAAAGAACAGTCCAGTAGGGCATTGGGAGATGTCTGGTTATATCAAGCATCCTGCTTTTACAACATATCCAAATGCATTTCCTAAAAAATTGATTGATGAATTTATAGAGAAAACTGGGGTAAAAGGAGTTTTATGCAATGAAGTTGGCTCTGGAACAGAAATTTTAAAACGCTTCGGAGAAGAACACATAAAAACAGGATATCCTATAATATACACATCAGCAGACAGCGTATTTCAGATAGCAGCACATGAAGATGTAATTCCAGTAGAAAAACTATACGAAATTTGTAGAATTACAAGAAAAATTCTAGATAACCCAGAATACAATGTTGGAACTGTAATTGCAAGACCATTTGTTGGAGATAAGACAGAAAATTTTACAAGAACCTACAACAGAAAAGACTTTGAGTCTAATACTTTTGGTAAAACAATGTTAGATGTAATGCATGAGAATGGTACAAACGTTGTAGCAATAGGAAAAATAGAAGATTTATTCAGTGGCAGGGGAATAGACAAAGCAATACACACAAATGGAAATGCTGACGGAATAGAAAAGACACTCGAAGAAATAAATAAAGATACTAAAGGCTTGATATTTACAAACCTTGTAGATACAGACATGTTGTATGGACACCGAAATAATATTGAAGGATATGCAAGAGCACTAGAATATTTTGATTCAAAATTACTAGAAATAATGAGCAACATGAGAGAAAAGGACATGCTTATAATAACAGGAGACCATGGAAATGATCCAAGTACTCCAAGTACAGACCATTCTAGAGAATATACTCCAATATTGGTATATGGAAAGAATATAAAAGAAAATGTGAATCTGGGAATAAGAAGCACATTTGCAGATATTTCTGCAACAATATTAGATATGTTAGACTTACCAAAACTTGAAAATGGTATAAGCTTTAGAAAAGAAATAGAAAAATAATAAAAAGCTGATATATGTTACTAAAACAATATATCAGCTTTTTTATGAATTTATTTTATATCTTCTTTTACAACTCCTGGTTGTTCCAACAATTCTGGCTTCTTTAAATATTTAGACAATTGTTTAAAAGAAGTTGCATAATAATAACCATCGCAAATTCTTTCATCACCAACAAAGGCTATGGTAATACATTTTTCTTCATGCATTTCATCATCATCATAAATATAACTTTTCTTCTTTTTGCCCATTGCAAAAAATAAACTTGTTGTACCAAAATTGTATAAATGATGATAAATGCTATCAATTCCTAAAGATCCAACATTAGTTAAAAATACGCTAGTATGGAATGGACTAGCTGAAATAATTGACTTTGGAACTGCTCCATGCTTGTCTAAAAATTTAAGTAGTTTAAAGGCAGCTCTAATAAATCCATTTGGCACAATACTAAAGGTTTTTGCCAATGCATCTGTATTATTAGAGGTACTGTAATCTTTGTTTTGTTCTATTGCATTATCAAGTTTCTCTTTTATTTCGAAAATATTTTCAGTTCCTGTAAAAGGCAATTTTATTGTTGTTTCTTGTCCTTCATCAGCAAAACTCTTCTTTATTGCTAAAGAAACAAATATTTGATTTCTAGCATATAGGCTACCATTCATTGCAAACCTATTTAAATAAGGCCTTTCGGCAATGATTCTTACTATAGCTGCATAAATTATATTCATGTAAGAAAGCTTAATTCCTTCTTTAGCCTTTCTATCAATATATTCGTCTAATTCCTTTAATTTAATATCTTGCTTAAAATAAACTTGTGCATCGTTTCTTTCCAACATTACACAAGGTATAACTCTAAAAAACGGTGGAACAGTTTTTAATTTCCTGCCGTCACTTCTGTGTCCAAACATTATTTTTCTCCCCTTTATTTGATATATCTATTTTACGCTGAATGACGAAAAATGTCAAATAATATTGAATGAAAAAATTGACAAATGGGTAGGAATGGTTTATTGTAGTATTAGTTTGAACTTAAAATGGAGGAATATAAAATGTTAGAGGAACTAAGACAATGTGAAGTCTGTCCTTTTAGATGTAAAGTAAATAGATTGGAAGGGAAAATAGGAAAATGTGGTTGTAATGATAAGATAAAAATTGCATTAGCATCATTACATTATTATGAAGAGCCATGCATAAGTGGAAAGAATGGTTCTGGTACAGTGTTCTTTTCGAATTGTAACTTGAATTGCTTATTCTGCCAAAATTATAAAATAAGTCAAGAAGGAAAGGGAATAGAAGTTTCTATAGAAGAACTAGCTGATATTTTTTTAGAACAGCAGAAAAATGGAGCAAATAATATAAATTTAGTAACACCAACCATGTATGCATATCAAATAATAGAAACTCTAAAAATTGCAAAATCTAAAGGACTTATAATTCCAGTAATATATAACACAAATGGTTATGAAAATGTGGAAACAATAAAGGCTCTGAAAGGATATATAGATGTTTATTTACCAGATTTAAAATATTATTCTAATGAAATTGCTGTAAAATATTCAAAAGCACCAAACTATTTTGAAATAGCAACAAAGGCAATTTTAGAAATGATTAATCAAGTGGGAACTCCGGAGTTTGACAAAAATGGATTAATAAAAAAAGGTGTAATAATAAGACATTTAGTACTTCCAGGACACATTCAAAATTCGAAACACATATTAAAATGGTTAAAAGAAAATGTAAATTCAAGAGCATATGTGAGTGTAATGGCACAATATTTTCCAACATATAAGGCCAAAGAAGATAAGTATTTAAATAGAAAATTAACAAACAAAGAATATTCAGAAATAGAGCAATATTTATATCTGTTGGATATAGAGAATGGATATATGCAAGATTTAGGAAAACATGAAGAAGAGTATGTACCAGATTTTTAAAATTTGATTGAAAATAATTTGTTCATAATATATAATAATGATAGATAGATTATTAGAAAGAGGCAGAAAATGGCAATATATACAAGTAAAACAAGAATAGATTTAGAAGATGTTGGTTATTCCAATAAAATAACTAATAAGGCAATGTTAAAAATATTAGAAAATGCAGGGGCTAGGCAATCAGAAATCATACATTTTGGATTAAATGATATGGAAAATGTAGGATTTAGTTGGATTTTATTAGGTTGGAAAGTTGAAATTTTAAAAAGGCCTATATATAATGAAGAACTTACAATAAATACATGGGGAAGAGATTCAAATAGAATTTTTACATATAGAGACTACGAGATATATGATGAGAGCGGAGAACTATGCACAATTGCTACTAGCAAGTGGGCAATTGTAGATATAAACACTGGAAAGCTAAGAGAATTAACTCCTGAAATTATTGAAAAATATCAGTGCGAAACTAAAAAAGTATTCAAAGAAGATTATACTTTAAAATTGAAAGAACCAGCTACTATAATAAGAAGGCAAGAATATAAAGCACAAAGAAGAGACATAGATATTAACAAGCACATTCATAATTTATATTATTTGGACTATGCTTATGAGGTTTTACCAGAAGAAGTATATGAAGCACCAGAGTGTAATAATATAGAGATAATGTATAAAAAACAGATACGATTAAATGATGAATTTATGTGTTTATATACAAAAGAGGAAAATCAAAATATCGTAACAATGAAGTCAGAAGACGAGAACACACTTCATGCGATTATTAAGTTATATTAAGGGGTTTTAAAAGAAAGGAACCATTTTTATGGGAAACAGTGCTAAAGAAAAAAGACAGTATATAATTATAAATGTTTTATTAATACTAATTGTGCTACTTTTAGGAGTTTACATATATAAAGTTATTCAATCCAATAAACAACAAATAAAAGTAGGCTATGAACAGGGAGTAAACGTTGTACAACAGTTACAAGATGAATATATAAATGTAGAAAAACTAGAAACAACGGAAAACCAAAATACAATGGTTGTTCCTATTGATGATAACTATAAAAATTCTAAAGAATATGATTTTGCATATGTGAAAAATAATAAGTATTATTATAATCAATTAGATGATACCGCAAAATTAATATATGATGCAATTGAAAGTAATTTATCAAATATGATGTCTGGAAATTATGAGATAAAATTGTCGAATCAAGTAGCAAGTGTATTATATGAGAACGATGGAGAAAAACAGTTGGATACTAGTTTTCAATCAGCATGGGATGCCTTAATGTTAGACAGAGTTGATACATTTTTTATAGATGTTACAAAAATAAATTTGAAAATGAGAAAAACTACATATGGTAAAAAAGTAACGTATGCACTGTCGATTGCTCCAGCAGATTCGAATGGCTATTTGGCAAATGGCATAGAAAGTAAAGAAAAAGTACATGCGATATTAAATGAAATAAAAGAAACAAGGGACAGTATAGTTAAAAGCCTAAGTGGAATAGATTATAATAAAATAATGCATGCCCACGACTGGATTATAAATAATTTAGATTACGAACAAAATATAACAAATAACAATGTGTATAATTTATATGGAGCATTAATCGAAAAATCTGCAGTTTGTGAGGGGTATGCAGAAGCATTAAAATATATTTTAGATGAAGTGGATATTCAATGTGTTTTAGTAAGTGGAACTGCAACAAACTCTGAAGGAAAAACTGAAAGACATGAATGGAATTATGTACAACTATACGGAAAGTGGTATGCTATAGATTCGACTTGGGACGACCCGGTTATTAAAGGAACTGGATATGTGTCAGACTCGATAAAACATAGATATTTCCTAGTTGGAAGCAATGAAATGAATAAAAATCATTTTCCTAATGGACAAATGACAGAGAGTGGACAAAAATTTGCATATCCAACAATAGAAACTGAAAAATACGGAAAATAATAGATATTAATATAAATAAAAAGAAAATATTCATGGTAAAAATGAATATTTTCTTTTTGTTGGCATTTTTAACCAATGTACAAATGAACATGAAAAAATATTAATAATTATTATTTTTCAACTATTTTTGGACCGATTGTTGTTACTGTTCCAGCTCCAATTGTTAGTACTATATCATTTGGCATAACTCTATCTCTAATGTATTTTGCAATTTCGTTAAAATCAGACATATAAAGAGCTTTTTTTCCTACTCTATTAATATTAATTTGGTCAACCAAATTTTGAGAGGAAATACCTAAAGTATCAGCTTCTCTAGCTGCATAAATGTCAGTTACTATTATATTGTCAAATCCAGAAAGAACTTGAGCAAAATCTGTAAGAAGATTTTTGGTTCTACTATAAGTATGAGGCTGGAATACAACCCATGATCTATTAAATTTTTTCTTTTTCATTGCATCATATACAGCTTTTATTTCTGTTGGATGATGACCATAATCATCGAAAACATTTGCTCCATTTGTACTTCCAACAAATTCAAACCTTCTGTGAGCTCCAGTATATTTTAATAAACCTTCTTTTATATCTTCTTTATCTATACCATATTCATAACATGTTGCAATACAAGCAAGAGCATCATAAACATTATGCATTCCTGGTACGGAAAGCTTGATACTCTTATAAAAATTATTATTTCTGTATACATCAAAAAGAGGAAAGCCATTGTTGTCAAAAGTGATATTTCTCGCAATAAAGTTTGATTTCTCATTTTTAATACCAAAAGTAACAATTTTTGCATTCGTATTTTTATACAAATCAACACAATTAGGGTCATCAGCATTTAATACTAGTAAACCATCTTTTGGAAGTAATTCAACAAATTTTACAAAAGCATTTTTTATATGGTCTAAGTCTTTAAAATAATCAAGGTGGTCATTGTCTATATTCAAAATAACTTCTGTTCTTGGGTGAAATTTTAAGAAACTTTCTACATATTCACAAGACTCTAATATAAAATATTCGCTATTTCCAACTCTGTAATTTCCATCAATTTGCTTTAAAATAGCGCCAACTTGAACAGTAGGGTCTTTATGTGCCTCCATAAAACAAACAGAAATCATAGATGTGGTTGTGGTTTTTCCGTGTGTTCCAGAAATACTAATTGTATCTCTATAACCTTTAGTAATAATTCCCAAGAAAGTAGATCTTTCCATGGTTTCAATATTTAATCTTTCTGCTTCTTGCATTTCAATATCATCATGAGAAATTGCAGCACTATAAATGACTAAATCGGCTTTTCTAAGGTTATCTAAATCATGACCAATCACAACAGAAATTCCATTGTTTTTTAATTTATCAACCAATTCAGACTCGTTTGCGTCTGAACCTGTAACGTAAAAGCCCCATTTCTTTAAAATAGTAGCAATACCACTCATGCTAGTTCCACCGATACCTAGCATATGTATATGTTTATATTTTTTTAATTCTTCTAAATTAATCAAATTAAGCACTCCTTTTATATGTTTTATTTTTCTAATATATTATATACTTAAAATAGGAAAAATTCAACATATTTTACGTCTTTGTTTTTGAATTAATATATTAAAAAAATATAAAAAATTATAAATTTTTTGAAAAAATAGAAGGAAAAAAATACTAAATGGAGAATAATATAAGTGTACATACATAAATGGTACAAAAATAAAAACATTGGAAGGCGGTGCTCACATGGAAATTACAGAAGTACGTGTTAGAAAAGTAAACTCAGGAAATAGAGTGAAGGCAATAGCCCAAATAACATTTGATAATGAATTTGTAGTTCATGAAATTAAAGTTATGGAAAAACCAGAAGGTTTATTCATTGCTATGCCTAGAAGAAAAAAAGGTGAAAGATATTACGATATAGCTCATCCTATTAATCAAGAAGTAAGAGACAAGCTTACAAAAGCTGTATTAGAAAAATATGAAGAAGCAGAAGATCCAGAACCAGTTGAAAAAACTGAAACTGAAGATGTTGAATAATAAAAATATCCCATATGGGATATTTTTTTTGCTTAAATAACTAAGTAATAACTTGCAAAATAAATAATTAATTATAAAAAATATTAAAATTTCCACCAATAATAAGAAATAATATGACATTTAATAAAAAATAGATAAAAAAAGAAGGCTCCCCCGAGCCTAGAATAGGTTAATGGGGGAGCAAGGAGTGTTAGTACGCCGCCCGACACATGGGCTGACAAAAGATGTCAGAAACATACTTAATGGGGTTGCCAGGTGTCGAGGGGGTATCGGTTACAATTATCCGGACGAAGCCGTCTTTTGATGCCTGGGCCTTATAGTCAAGCCCTTTCAAAAAATGCTCTTTAGAGATGAAAACGTCCTTCTTAATGACAAAAAAACCTTTTACTTTGTACATGCTAATTATCTCCTTTTTATTTGTAATATTATTTATTATATCACAAAAATACAAAAAATACAATATTTTCCAACAAAATTGTCGAATTGACTAATATAACAATGAAAAAAACAAATCATGTTTTATATTTTAGAGTAAAAGCTTATATTGAAGAGAAAACTAGAAAATGTTATTCACAATAAAAATGTGTATAGGTGTTTAAGAATGTCGGAAAGTTAGTGTAAAATATTTGTAGGCAAAAATAAAAATTTTGTCTACATTTTTAAATTTAATATTGAAAAAACATGGTT
>CAKOZB010000012.1 GCA_934131055.1 uncultured Clostridia bacterium
GAATTAAGGTAACTGATGAAAATAGAGATAGAATGGAAAAAATCAGAAAATTCCTTAGTGAAAGTAAGTTTCAAGAGGCTTTAGATGAATTACAAATATTGCAAATGTCTGGAAATGTAGAATATGAGGATTATGCAGAGGTCAAGGAAAAGGAAAGAAAGATAAAAGAGAGAAAACAGGAAGAAGGTCTAGGATATCCTGTTGAATTAGCCGATACTGAACTTGAAAAGAGATATATTGGTTTGCTTTTAAATGATGTAAAACAGATTTCTGCATATTATTTCTTGTATAAAGATTGTCTATTCTTAGATGAACAGCTATTAGATGTTTATAAGACAGTATTGTTTACAGATGGTGAAAAGTATGCACCAGAAATTGCGAAAGAAGGATTTAATTTTGCCAGAACAACCGATGAACTAATAGAATTCAAATATCAAATTCAAGTTGATTATGAGAATTCTAAGTTCAAAATGGAAAAGACGTATACTGAGCTAAAAAAACTATTTACACTTAGAAGATGCTGTAGAGAAAATCCTGTAAAACATATACAAAAAGAGATTGCAGACATAAGAAATTATGAATTGTACGATAAAATGACTGTTGAAGAAGTTGAAGGAGCTGTTGAACAGGTTACTGCAACAGAAAAATTTAAAAGGTCAGTTTTAAATGATGATTTAACTGGATTTTTGGTAAGAGGAGATAATACTTTAACAAATGGTTTATCAATTCCATTCAAAATTCTATCTAGTGTGTTCAAAGGAATAAGACAAGGTGAAACAATGGCTTTTGCAATGCCATCAAACTCTGGAAAGAGTAGATTTACAATTAACTTGGCAGCATATATTGCCTTGATACATAAAAAGAAAGTTTTATTAATTTCTAATGAGATGTCAGAAGAAAAGATGAAACTATGTCTAATAACAACAATAATAAATAACCCAGAAATACAAGAGCTACACGGTCAACACCTACATAAAACAGAAGGAGAGTTACTAGAGTTCAAGTTTAGACCAGATGACCCTACAGCTGTTAGAGTAGATGAAAATGGATATGTTGTTAAAGAAGAAAATGAATCACAGGCTGAATTTGCAAGAAGACTTTCAAAAATATCAACAGAATTTACACAAACAATAAAAGTAACAAATTGGTTTAATAAACAGATAGAAAATTCTATATATTTTATAAATATAACAGACCATACTAATGATGAGTTAAAAAAGGTAATAATGAACTATTATTACAAAGAACATGTTGAATATGTATTTTATGATACATTGAAAACAGATATTGATAATATTGGAAATGGGGAAGAGTTAAAGAAAACGGCAACAATATTATCAAACTTAGCACAGAATTTTAATATGTTTATCGGCTCAACTTTACAACTTGCAGAAACAGTAACTGACCCAATTAACTTAAACATAAACGATTTAGCTGTTAGTAGAACGGTAAAGGAAGTATTAGATACACTTTGTTTATTTAAACAAATACACAAAGAAAATTATAAAAATTATGAATATTCATTAAATGAGGTAGACGATAAATTCTTTAATTTAAAGGACTACGATGACCCTGATGAAAGATACTATGCGTGCGTGGTTGATAAAAACAGAGCAGGTGCTAAACCTAAAGTATTGTTCAATCTAAATTTAGCATATAATAGATGGGTAGAGCTTGGATATTTACGATTAAAAGATGCAGAATAATTTTTAACTTCGCCCAAAAGGGACGCCCCTTTTTGGGCGAAGTTAATTATAAAAAGTAATTAAAATTTAAATGTAAAAAGCCTAAATAATAAAGAAGAATAATTAAATGTATTTACAACTAAAGAAGGAGTGAAACAATGAAATACCAATTTGAAGTACCGGGTGACATAGTAGGAAAAGAAAGACCAAGAGTAAATATGTATACTGGAAGAGTATATACTCCTGGAAAAACAAAAGACTACGAATTTTTAGTACAGCAATATTTTAAAATGAAATATCCAAGATACGAGATGCTAGAAGGAAGGCTTTCAATAAATATAATTGCTTATTTAAAAATTCCTAAAAGCACGAGTAAAGCAAAAGTAGAAGAAATGCTAGAAAATAAAATAAGCCCAACAAAGAAACCGGACGTAGACAATATAGCAAAATCTATACTTGATGCAATGAATAATTTCGTATTTAAAGATGACAATCAAGTAAGCAAAATAAGTGTAGAAAAACGTTTTGCATTAGAAGAAAAAGCAGTAATAGAAGTAGAAGAATATTAAATTGTGAATTATTTGTGAAATTAGCACTCTATTATTGACTTTGCTAAAATAAAGAACTATAATACGTTTTAGTATTAAAAATAGTGTGAAAGAACAAAGAATATTTCAGGCTATTACGAAGGGAAGGAATGAATTTTATTATGGAAAACAAACAATTTAAAGCAGAGTCTAAAAGGTTGTTAGACCTAATGATTAATTCAATTTACACGAATAAAGAGATATTTTTAAGGGAGCTAATTTCAAATGCCAGTGATGCAATTGATAAGTTGTATTATCGTTCTCTTACGGATAAAAATGTAAAAGTTAATAAGGATGATTTATATATAAGAGTTACTCCAAACAAGGAAGCACGTACTTTAACTATTGAAGATAATGGTTGCGGTATGAGCAAAGATGAGCTTGAAGAAAACCTTGGAACTATTGCAAAGAGTGGTTCTCTTGCATTTAAAGAGGCTGCTAAAGCAAAGGAAAATGCCGAAAAAGAAGATGATGTAAACATTATAGGTCAATTTGGTGTTGGTTTCTATTCAGCATTTATGGTTGCATCTAAGGTAAGAGTTGAGAGTAAATGTTATGGCGCAGAAAAAGCATATGCATGGGAGTCAGAAGGTGCAGAAGGTTACACGATTGATGAGTGCGATAAATCAGACTTTGGGACAAAAATTATCTTAACACTAAAGGCTGATACTGATGACGAAAAATATAGTGATTTTCTTGCTGAATACAAGATTGAGGAATTGATTAGAAAATATTCTGATTACATTCGTTATCCAATCAAGATGGAAGTGGAACACGAGCATGAGGTTGAACAGCCAGAAGGCGAGAAGAAAGAGCCTAAATTCGAAAAAGTAAGACATGACGAAATTTTAAATAGCATGATTCCAATTTGGAAAAAGAATAAATCAGAAGTTTCAGATGAAGATTACAATAATTTTTATCAAGAAAAATTTGGGGATTATCAAAAGCCTCTAAAAGTAATTCGTACATCTGTTGAAGGAGATGTAAGCTATACAGCATTATTGTACATTCCTTCACATACACCATATGATTATTACACAAAAGACTTCAAGAGAGGCCTTCAATTATATTCAAATGGCGTATTAATAATGGACAAGTGTGAAGATTTACTTCCAGATTGCTATGGATTTGTAAGAGGATTGGTAGATAGCCCAGATTTATCACTTAATATTTCTAGAGAGATGTTGCAACATGATAGACAATTAAAAATAATTGCTAAGAACTTGGATAAGAAAATAAAATCAGAATTGTTAGATATGTTGCACAAGAACCGTGAAGATTACGAAAAATTCTTTACAACATTTGGTACAACATTAAAATTTGGAGTTTACAATGACTTTGGATTAAATAAAGATAATCTAAAAGATTTATTAATGTTCCATTCTTCAACAGAAAACAAACTTGTAACACTTGATGAGTATGTCGATAGAATGAAAGAAGGACAAGATAAAATATATTATGCATGTGGAGAAACTGTTGATAAAATAGAACTATTGCCACAGGTTGAAGCAGTAAAGGAAAAGGGCTATGAAATACTTTACTTAACAGAGAATATAGATGAATTCGTTATACAAGTATTAATGGAGCATAAAGAAAAGAAATTTATAAATGTATGCGCAAATGATGTTGACCTAGACACTGACGAAGAAAAAGAAGCATTGAAAAAAGAAAACGAAGAAAACAAAGATATGTTCACATTAATGAAAGAAACAATAGGGGAAGGTGTGCAAGAAGTAAGATTCACACACAGACTAAAAAATCACCCAGTATGTTTAACCAGTGAAGGTGCACTATCAGTCGAAATGGAAAAAGTAATAAACTCAATGCCAAATGATCAAAAAGTAAAAGCGCAAACAGCCTTAGAAATAAACGACTCACACCCAATAGCTCAAAAAATAAAAGACTTATATGCAAACGACAAAGAAGCACTAAAGAAATATACACAAGTTTTATATGCACAAGCAAGATTAATAGAAGGATTACCAGTAGAAAATCCAACACAAATAAGTAACTTAATTTGTGAAATAATAGCAAAATAAAATTTTTGCCCAATAGGGACGCCCCCTTTTTGAGCGAAAGTATTTTGAGACGAAAACTTGTATAAAAAAATGATATTATAAAAAATAAGGTCGAGCTCGCCTTTTGAGGAGTCCGAAGGAGCTCCGACCAAGAGCGAAATACCGAAGTTTTTATATAATATCATTTTTATTTTTATTGAAAAAATTAGTCATTTACTTTTGGATAAAGTCCAATACTTATTAGTCCGGCTATACCAACTAGAACATAAATAATTCTGCTCATTACAGACATTGCTCCGAAAATTGTAGCAACTAGGTCAAAATTGAACAAACCAATTAGTAACCAGTTTATAGCGCCAATAATTACAAGAGTAAGAGCTATATAATAAAGTACTTTCATAATAAACCTCCATTAATAATATTTTATAATAGTATAAGAAAAAAATAAAAAAAATATTCGAAAAAAGTTGAAAACAATATTTCGAATATTTTTTTGAAATTTGCGTATTATATTAGTTGAAAATTTGAATTCTATTTTTTATATCCAAATTTAGTCATTCTTTCTTCTTCTCTAGTAGATAAATCTTTTAGCCATTCAGCAAATCTGGTAACATCGTTATTTCGTAAAAACTCGAAGTATTTTATTCGATCGTTTTTACTAGTTTCGGCATATGTAAGAGTAATTCCTTCGATAGCATTTGAATGGTAAGTACTTCTTGTAATTAAATCTTCTAAATAATTTTTATTGTTTAAAATAAATTCTAAAATTGTCATAAGAACCTCTTTCTATTAGATTGTTTATATTGATGTGCAATTCTTAATATATGACTAAATTTTATCATATTCGTTTGGTAAAATCAATTAAATCATTTAATAAAAGAAAAACTGCCATAAGAAGTGGCTTGAAAATGTTTTTTATGCTATAATTATTAGTATAATATAAATAAGGATGATTGATAATGGTAAATTTAGAATTATATAGAATATTTGTGGTAGTCGCAAATGAATTAAATATTACTAAAGCAAGTGAAAAATTACATATTTCTCAACCAGCAGTAACTAAACACATAAAAAATTTAGAGGGCATAATTGGAACAACATTATTTAAAAGAAGCAATAAAGGATTAGTGCTAACAGAAGAGGGAACAGCGCTATATGAAGAATTGAAAGACCCTATAAATGATATTATAAAAATAGATAGCAAAATTTCTAAAAATAAAAATGTTAATGTTGGATCTCATAATCATTTATTAAATATAATTTTTGGAGAATGTATAAATAAATTTTATTTAGAATATCCGAATATTAATTTGGATTTAAAGTGCTTGGAAACAGATAAGATGCTGGAAATGCTAGCTAATAAAGAGTTAGATATAGTATTTTCAAAAAAGGTAGAAAACTTGAAATTAAAAGGTATAAAATATTTACATATTGGATATTTAAACGATGTTTTTATAGTTAATAACAATTCAAGTTTTGCAAATAGAATTGTAAGTAAAAAAGAATTAGAAAATGCAATTATTTACGTACCAAGAACATATGCACAAACAGTTATAAGATTGAAGGAATTATTAAATAATGGTCATTTAAAAAATTCAAGTTATAATACAATTTTGGAACTTACAAGCAAAAGTGAAACGATTGGTTTGATAACTAGAGAATATATAGATGATGCTGAATTCGAAAGATATAATTTGACCGAACTAGATACAGAATTGAAACTGGAACCTATTGAATTTGGTATATATTTTACTGAGGATAGAAAAAATGAAGTAAATCTTTTAATAAAAATAATAAAGGAAAATTTAGGGACTAAAAACTGAATAATTTTATTCAGTTTTTTACTATATGTATCATAACTTTTGGTTATATCAAAAGTGCAAATATGTATTATAAAGTAAAAAATAAATATGTTATACTAATATTATCAATTTAGTTGAAGCAAAATTTTTATCAATAATTTGAGAAAAATAAGAAAGGATGATTATTGTGAGTAAGAGCAAACGGATAAACTACCTGGCTATTGCACTAACAACAAATTGTAATTATAAATGTTTTTACTGTAAGCCGACAGGGGAGAGCATACTTTCGAACTTAAAAGGAACTCTGAATTTTCAAAATTTAAAGAGAATAATTAAAATTGCATATGAATTAGGCATTACAATATTTCGTATTACAGGAGGAGAGCCGACTACT
Source organism: uncultured Clostridia bacterium (assembly GCA_934131055.1). GTDB lineage: Bacteria > Bacillota > Clostridia > TANB77 > CAG-508 > CAG-245. Next base: position 6,487 of record CAKOZB010000012.1, read on the forward strand.
GTAAGTTATTTACCAAGTTTAATCTTTTATATAATACAACTTGGCGATGACACGAAAATTCGTTTAAATACCAATGGATATAAACTAGATGATCAAGAGTTGTTAGATGTAATCGAGCAATATAAAAAAAGAATAGATGTTGTAATTAGTGTGGATTCAGTAAATGAATACATAAATGGCATTCATTATCCTAAATATTTAACGTTAAAGGTGCAAAAATTAGCAATTGAACTTGTAAAGAGAGGAATTTCGACAAGATTTAATGTGGTAGTGACGAGACAGAATGTAAATGAGGTTGAAACATTAATCGGAAAATCGCTTGTTTTAGGGGTTAATATTAAAATATTGGATTTGATTATTCGAGATGAATATTTTGGTATGAGCCAAAAGCTTAATGGTAAAGATGCTATAATGTTTGGTGAAGAGTCATATGCAAAGCTAGGAGGAGTAACCGAGTATTTGGAGCATATTTCTGATAGTAGTAAAGAGAAATATCATATTTGGAATGGATTTGGAATTCCCAGAAGTGGTTATTTTATTGGAAATCAATGGGTTCAAGTAAAAGATTCTTCGAAGGGATCAGAATATTCTAATATATGTATTGAAAAATGCCCGTACTATGATTCTTGTAATGAAGGCATATTTAGTCCGTTTATTTCGGTGGGAGAAATTTTACATCTTTCTGGTTGCAAAAACAAAGATTTGTATTATGACTTAAAAGGAAAATCGGAAACCGAAATAAGAGAGGCTCTAGGAGAAATATTAACCTTATTTGAAAGTACGGAATTAAGAAAGCATTAGTCATCAAAATGAACTTCGCCCAAGAGGGACGCCCCTTCTTGGGCGAAGTTCATTTTACATTTTGCGGATATGAATAAAACGTTTACTTCCAAGATTCAAAAAAAGATTTCGCCCAAAAGGGGGCGTCCCTCTTGGGCGAAGTTGCATGAATATTATTTTTTGAATTGTGAGTTGTATAAGTCTGCATAGAATCCGTTTTGAGCCATTAGCTCTTCGTGATTTCCGTGTTCTATTATGTTTCCTTCGTTCATAACCAATATCATGTCTGCATTTCTAATTGTTGAAAGTCTGTGTGCTATTATGAATGAGGTTCTGCCTTCTGTTAGTTTATCCATGGCTTGTTGTACAAGTTCTTCTGTACGTGTGTCTACACTACTGGTTGCTTCGTCTAGTATTAAGAATGGGGCATTTTTTATCATTCCACGTGCAATTGTAAGTAATTGTTTTTGTCCTTGAGATATGCTCTCTGAATCGCTTAATGTGTAGTCAAATCCGCCAGGTAGTGTTTTTATAAATTTGTCTATTCCGACTGTTTTGCAAGCTTTCATTATGTCTTCGTCAGAGACTTCTTTGTTGTATTTTATGTTGTCCCTAACAGTTCCATTAAATAGCCAAGTATCTTGTAATACCATTATGAACAGGTCGTGTATATTTTCACGAGATAGCTCTTTGGTTGAAATACCGTCTATTGTAATGTTTCCGTCTGCTATGTCATAGAATTTCATAAGTAGGTTGACCATTGTTGTTTTTCCAGCACCTGTTGGACCAACTATTGCAACTTTTTGACCTTTTTTTACATCACAGCTGAAATCTTTTATGACTGTCTTTTTGCCATCATAAGAGAATTTTATGTGGTCAAATACAATGTTTCCTTCAACTTTTGATGGATCAAGATGTTTAGTAATGTTTTTCTGTTCATCCATTTCAGGTTCTTCTAAAAATTCGAAAACTCTTTCAGAAGCAGCGGCTGTTGTCTGCAAGTTTGTCATACCTTGAGCAATTTGTGTTAAAGGCCCTGTGAATAAACGTATGTACATCATGAATGCTACTATAACACCAAATGTGATGTTTCCGTTCATTGTTAATATTGCACCAACAACACAAACAGCAACATAACTAAAGTTTCCAATAAAGCTCATTATAGGTTGGCTTAAGCCTGATAAGAATCTACTCTTTTTATTACATTCATACACACTTTGGTTTAATTTGTCAAAGGTCTCAGAAGCTTCTTTTTGACCATTGTAAGCATTTACAACATTATGGTTTGAATATATTTCTTCAATATGTCCATTTAATTTTCCAAGTTCAACTTGTCTTGCATTAAAGTATTTTTGAGATTTTGCCATTATAACAAACATTGCAACAAATCCAAGTAGGGAAGATACAATACCTGTTATGGCTAAAATCCAGTTTGTATAGAACATCATTATTATTGAACCTATAAATAGTGTTATTGCTCCAACTAGTGTTCCTAAACTTTGGCTTAATGACATAGCAATTGTATCAACATCGTTTGTAACTCTAGATAATAAATCTCCATAGCTGTGTGTATCGAAATATCTAAGTGGAAGTTTATTAATCTTTTTAGATATTTGAGTACGCATTTTCTGAGCAAATTTGTTTGCGACTGTTGCCATTATTATGCCTTGTAAGAAGTCGAATAATGCACTTACGAGATAAATAATAAGTAGGAACAATGCTATAGAATTTATTGTATCAAAGTTTATTCCAGTAATTAAACCATTTGTAATTTCGTTTGTTAAATCACTCAATCTATTTGGTCCGATTATTGATAAAACAGAGCTAAAGCAAGAAAGTACTAGTGCAACTATTACTAATGGAAGTAATTTATTTAAATAATGAACAAGTTTTTTTACTGCTGTTTTTAAATCTTTTGGCTTTTCAGCAGGAGCATTTCTACCAAAGTTACGTGGCTTTTTCTTGTAATCTTCTTCGTTATCCATTTTCTAGTTCCTCCTTTGATAATTGTGAATATGCAATTTCCTGGTACACTTTGCAATTGCTTAAAAGCTCCTTATGTGTGCCCATTCCAACGCATTCTCCATTTTCCAATACTATAATTTTGTCTGCATTTAATATAGTTCCAATTCTTTGCGCAACTATTATATTTGTAGAATCTTTAGTGTAATTTCTTAGTTCTTCTCTTAGAGTGTAATCTGTTTTGTAGTCTAAGGCACTGAAAGAGTCGTCAAATATGTATATTTCTGGATTTCTTGCAATAGCTCTTGCAATAGCTACTCTTTGCTTTTGACCACCAGATAAGTTTGTTCCACCTTGTGCAACGTGAGCTTCATATTTTTCAGGCATCTTTTCAACGAATTCCTCTGCTTGTGCAATTTCTATAGCTTTCTTTATTGTATCTTCTGAAATTTTACCTTTTCCATTGTCTCCATATGTCACATTGTAATTAACTGAACCGCTAAACATTACAGCCTTTTGAGGAACATAGCCTAGCTTGTTGTGTAAAAATTCTTGATTATAGTCTTTTACATCAACACCATCTACTAAAATTGTTCCTTCTGTTGCATCATAAAATCTTGGAATTAAGTTAATCATTGTTGTTTTTCCAGAACCTGTTGAGCCAATTATTGCAACTGTTTCACCTTGATGAGCCGTAAACGATATATTTTTTAATACATAATCATCTCCATCAGGATATTTGAATGAAACATTTTTAAATTCAATTTCGCCTTTTTTACCAGTTTCATCACTATTTATTTTTCCATCTTTAATAGAAGGTTTGGTATCTAAAACTTCTGCAATTCTTTGAGCAGAAACCTGAGCTCTTGGGTACATTATAAATATCATTGCAAGCATTAAAAATGACATTATAACTTGCATTGCATAACTTGAAAATACCACCATGTCGGCGAAAAGTGGCAATTTATCCATCATACTTGCAGAATCTATTAATCTACTTCCAACAAAATAAATTGAAAGTGTTAAAGTATTCATTACTAAGTAAATTACAGGAGACATTGCTGACATGGCTCTTTGGTTAAACATTTGAGTATTTGTAAGTTCTGTGTTTCCAACTTCAAATTTATCTTCTTGATATCCTTCTGCATTGAAAGCTCTTACAACTCTTATGCCAGTAAGGTTTTCACGAGTAAGTTCGTTTATATTATCAATCATTTTTTGAACTTTCTTAAACCTTGGAAGTACCAATGCTACAAGAAGAGAAACGCAAGACATTAGAACCAAAACTGCAACTCCAGTAAGTGCACTCCATTGCCAGTTTTTATTTAAAATTTTAATAACTGCCCAAACTGCTGTAATAGGAGATTTAATCAAAAGTTGTAATCCCATAGATATTAGCATTTGGACATTTGTAATATCATTTGTTGTTCTTGTAATTAAGCTACTAGTAGAAAATTTCTTAATTTCTTGCATACCAAAGTTTTCTACATTTTCAAATAATTTCTTTCTAACATGAAGCGTGAATGATGCAGAAAGTAGGGAAGTTAGGTAACCAACTACAATTGCTGCAATCAAACTGCCAAATGCACAAGCAAGCATATATCCGCCTTGCTTCAAAACATCAGACATTTGGCTTCCTTCAGTTTGAACAAGTTTTGTAATTTCAGACATATAATCTGGAAGTTTCAAATCTAGCCAAACTTGAAATATGATTAATAGCAAAGAAATTGCAACTATTAACCAATCTTTTTTAGTGAAGTTTTTTAATAATTTTAACATTTCTTTTTCCTTTCATTTGAATTTTTATGTGATAGCAAAGAAAACCTTGTTTAAAGGTTTATCTTCTGTCATCATTTCTTGAATTTAATATTAAAATCAGTCTTAATAAATCTAATATAGATGAAAGCAAACTTGCAATATAAGTCATAGCAGCTGCACTTAAAACTTTTTTAGCTGACTTATTTTCATCATTATAAACAAGATTTAATTCTTCTAATTGAACCAATGCTCTTTTAGAAGCATCAATTTCAACTGGAAGTGTAACTAATTGAAATAACACTGTTGCTAGAAGAATTATTATAGATAATTTAATATATCCAGTTAATCCTCCTATAATAGAAATAAGTAATCCAAAGTATCCTAAATAAGATACAAAATTTACAACAGGGACTAGGGCAGACCTTATCTTGAAAAAAGTATAATTTTCTTTGTCTTGAATAGCATGCCCACATTCATGTGCTGCAACAGCAAGTGATGCTATTGAAGTTCCATTGTAAATATCTTTAGATAAATTAATAAGTTTTTTAGATGGGTTATAATGGTCAGACAAATTTCCAGAAATTTCATATACAGAAATTTGAGACAATCCGTTAGAATCCAATATTTTTCTTGCCACATCTTGACCAGTTAATCCAGCAGAATTTTGAACTTTTCTATATTTAGAATATGTAGTATTTATTTTAATTTGTGCAAATACCACAAGCAAAAATCCAATAACTGTAAGTAAAACTGTAAGTGGAGTCTCATACGTCATTAGCCAATAATTCATAATTAATCACGTTCCTTTCTTTAGGCGTAAAACTAGTGGAAAAAATAATTATTTTTCCATGTTTTTATGCAAAATATACAATCAATTATAAAATGGAAACAGTAGTCAAGTCAACAAAAAAATGTGAAAATTGTGTGAAATATTTAGAAAAAATGTAATAATATAAACAAAAGAAATACTCCCTCCGAAGAGAGAGTAAAAAGATTAAATCTTTTTTATTTAGTTGTTTGCCTTAATCGGGCAGACAGCCTGCAGTGCCCATCCAAGTAGAGCCTCTAGAGTTGACTATTTTAGCTTCACTGTAATGCCGTGTGGCATGGAATTTATTAGTGAACACACCATTTGAAAAATACCAGCCTTCGGGAAAGTTAAATTGTCTCGGATTAGTATCAGTGACTATGGTTATATCATCTCCATATGTCACAAGGATAATTTTCCCACGGTTAAGGCTTTCAAGAACCCTAACTACTATGCTAAGGGGCAAGTCCGCTGTACGGACTATTTTGCTACTGTTCATTTTTTTCCTCTTTTTATAGGCTAATTAGCCTATTGTTTGTTAGTACTTGTTAATAGGAAGTTTGTACTTTTTCTCAAACCAGTTTGAGAGTTCATCACCATACTTCCAAGACTGAGAAAGAACTTCTACTGCTCGCCACAATGTTACGAAGTCAATGCTGTCCATGTGCCCGGACTTCATTGCATAGCCTGCAATGTCATAAATCGACTTGTCACACTTGGTCATAAGATACTGCATCCATAATGCAAAACGCTTAGCAAATGGAATTACGGTAATATACAACCCTGCGTCTTCGGGATATTTAAGCAAATTTTCCCAATGTTGCCAAAGTACTTTTTCTTCCGAACTTTTGAAGATAAATTCTGTGGATTCAGAAATTTGATCTATTTTAGTTTGAACCACATATGCACGATAGTTTTTTCTTACAAATGCTTTTTTAGGTAGACCAAACATCAAACAATCACCACGAGGTAATGCTTCTATTGTCCGGATGATTTCACTTCTGGGCAAATTTTGTGCTGCATAATAACCTCCAATAAAATCTTTTTTGGAGTAATGGGTGATTAGGACAATGGTGCCCTTGTAAATAACCCGTAGTCCGATAAAGAGAGTATTAGAAGGAAGCTCAAATGCCTGAAATAGAACTTTCTTAAAATTTGATTCTTTTTCAAAACAACCTTCAACCAAATTAGAGAGTGTTTCTAACGAGTTCACGGAATATGCGACCAAAGTTGCAATACCATTATGAAACTTGTAAATAAGGCATCTTTCTTTTTTGGGAGAAAAGTCGTTCCAAATTTCCAATACTGGAATAGGGGCAAAATGCTTATGAATTTTGCGAGCATAAATGAACTTTGCTCTTGTAACCATATAAAAAACCTCCTTTTGTATGGTTCACTAACAAAAAATATACATACTATAAGATTATAACACTAATTTACATAATTATCAACTAGAGAATTATGCAATTTGATATTAAAAGTTGAATATAAAAAATGTGGTGTGAGTCTTATTAAAAACTCACACCATATCGATTAGGGGCTAGTCGATAAAATCTTCGGTTTTGGTTGTTTCTGCAACCACTATGTTATCTGTGGTTTTGTGCAACATATCTTTGCCATTGATGTTCTTATCTTCTTTGAATTTTTTTTCATCAAATTTTGAAAAACCAAAAAGTAAGTTGAACCAATAAGCAAATCCAAAAGCCTGCCAAAAATTAATCTGAGCTAACTCAACATTTAACAGCAGAGGAAGGATGTTATTCCAAGAATACATTGTAACTCCAACTGCAATAAGAATTGAGAGAATTTCAAATATTATGACGAGCAGAACCAAAACAACCTTTGCGATTTTTTTGTTTTGGAATTCTTCAAAGATTTTTTCCTTCTTAAGTTCTTCATATTCCGATTTTGCACGGTTATAGTAATCAGCTCTAAGAGAACCGATTGTATAAGCAAGTACAAATGCCTGAAACATTGTTACTTTCGAGAAGCCGAACATTGTAGTCATAGCTGTATTCCAACACACTCGGAAAATGGCACCCGTTACTACGGCTACAATAGCAAGTGTAACAGTTACGAAAACAACACCTAAGAGAAGGATTGGAATAAAAGCTATTCCATGACTTATTCCGTCCTTTACTTTCCGCCAACCGTTTTTAGATTTCTCACTCATAAAGATACCTCCTTGTTAATTTTTCAATACGGCTTGTGAGAAAACTTATTTTATATAAAATGGCTAAAAGCCATAAAACATGTTGATTTTATCATCTTTTTTGGTATTTTGCAATAAAATTAACATAATTTATAATATATTTTCTCCAAAAGTAGTAGGGCATTTGCTAAAACTATTGTGGCATATGATAAAGCGTAATAATAAGATAAGAACTAAAAATAATAAAGGCTCATTTTGAACCTTTATTATTTAGATAAATTATAATTTTAATAACTAAAATAATAAATAAAGTAAGGAATACAAACTTATATATATTTATAATTAAAGAAAACATAGACTCACTTATGCTAGTTCCATTATCTTTAAAATAATCGCGTATAATAGAATCTTTGTCTTGCATACTTACCACGACATCTTTTGATTTTCCATTTTCTAAATACCTAATTTTTAATTTATAATTATGAAAGTCAGACATATATTCTACACTTTCTATATGTGCCTCATTGCTAATGGGAACCTCACCTATACTTGAATAATTTATCATTTCTAATATAATACTAGTATCTTTTTGTTTATCATATTTTATAACGCTACCATGAGAAATTGTATATGAAAAAAATACAATAAAACTAACAACTGTAATTATAAGAGTTAATATATATACTTTTTTAAATGAATAATTTTGTTTATTACACATATCCAATCCTCCTAAATCTTCTTATTCTGAATAAAAATATATCCATTTCCGCTCTTTTTTAAAGTAACCTCATATTGATTTTCGGGGGTGTTTGCATCACAATAGATGATATGATATATTCCATTATTTACATTACCAGAAAGGCATTTTGCATTAATATGGTGAGTATCACTATAAGCATAGCAGTAAATATAATTTTCTTTCGTACCAATTTTGTTATTACTTGTATAAGATTTACAATATTTTAATTGTATATTTGGATTGTTATTTTGAGATATATCCAGCCCTGTTTTCTCAAAATATAATATTTTAATATGCAATGGGTCAAATGTTAGAATATCCCCAACGGGTGGAGTACCATTGAAAACAGTATTAACTAAATACTCATATTCAGGGGAGTTAGAATCGACTATATTTCCAATATAAGTATTATAGTATAATATTTCTGAAATATCTATCATACTAGCGTCATCATAAGTGTGGTTAATAAAACCATTATTTGCTACTTTATCTAAAAAATGTTCAATATCTAATAGAGTTTCAGAGTCTAAAGTAGCAGAACGCTTTATAGAAAATTTTAAAATTGTATTAACTATAAATACTATAAACAATGAAATTAATATTATAAATGCTACTAATTTTAAATAGTTTATTTTTTTCATAATTAAATCACCTCTAATAAATTTTATTTAAACTTGGTTATTTCAGTTGTGGATACATTTAGAGTGTATATCTGATTATTTAATATAGTTATTGAAAAATTTTGCTGATAATTATCCATATAGGTCAATAAATCTGTTTGTAAATCAGCTGTAATTTCATTATCATTCCAAGCTAGACTCTTCCCATGGCCCTTTTGATATAAAACATAATATACTTTTTTAGTTAATATATCTATTTTGAGTTCTAAAGTACATACCTTATTTTTACCTGGAAATCTCTTATAAAAGTTCAAAATGATAATACCATTATTTTTGTCATAAAAAAAGTAATTAATTTCAGTTAATACTAAACCACTTTCATAAGTCTGTGCTATTTGAGTAGTTTCTGTTTTTAGTTGAGAAAGATTCAGTAAATCAGAAGAGAGGGAGTAATCTGTATAATACTCTTTTTCTGTATGCGGATAAAAATCGTCACTGTCATAAAAGAATATATATGCTAAAAAAATATTAAAAAATATGACTACTAATAATAAAAAACAAATAAAAACTTTTTTATTTTTCATATGAACCTCCTAAATAATTAGATATTACAAATTGATAAAAAGTTGCAAAATTTTTATTTATTATATCAAAGAATAAAAAAGAAGACAATTTGAAGATGGTAAAAGATAATATTATTATAAATAATAGTAAATGAAAAATTGTAATTGAGAATATAGAAGGCAGGTTATGAATTTAAATAAAAAGCTACCATCTATTGACATTATTTCTTGAAAATTATACTATATAAGCATAGCTTAAAACAATTGATATATCCTTATGAAATATTATAGTAACTTAATTATTGCAAATATATAATATATTTTGGTTAAAGTCAAATAGTTTTCTAAAATTTTTTATGAGGTGTTAAATGATTAGAGAATAAAAAATTGAATTTACTACGAAATGATGTAAATATAGCAAATATATGATTGAAAGGAAAGATGATAAATACTACATACTTTCACATAAAAATGCGAAACCAAGTACATATGATCCATTTGAAATAAAAAATCAAATATTAAAGGATTTATTAGTAATAGAAAAGAATCAGTTGATAATGAAATGTTTAAATTGAGAAATAAAGAAGTATCAATTGAGGCTTTAAGTAAAATTGAAAATTTTCAAAAGTTAGTCCTTGAATTTGTTAATAAATATGGATTATTAGGTAATTTTAGATTTTTACTAGAAAGCTATGAATTTATGGATAACGGAGAGCTTCCTGCTAATTTAGGATATAATACTTCTATCAATGCATTAGATTTTGAAAAAAGTATTTTTGGAAAGACTCACAAATAGATTGATCTAGTATAATGAAATCAAATGATTATCAAAGAAATACTGGACTTGATGATAGATTTAAACAGACTGAAGGTAACAGACTTGATGATATTATTTTCTCTAAAAATTATGCAGAAACAATTTCTGAGATTATTAATTTTGCAACTATTATATACAATAAAAAGCTTTTAATTTGTGCCTACCTTTATGATGATGTATCAGATGATATTAGGCAACTATATCAAGAAAGTATTACTGAAGATAGTTTAAAAAAGCCTAGTATTTCATATGTGGCTGAAGATAGACAAAAGAAAAATAATTATATTAAATAGATTTATGTTATTTGGAGGTTGAAAATGGAAAACAATCTAATAAATGCAGAATACGATAATTTTATTGTTGAAATTAAAAATAAAATACGAAAAAGTCAATATGAAGCTATGAAGGCTGTAAATACAACTCTAATTAACTTGTATTGGGGAATTGGAGAAGAAATATATAATCAACAGCAAGAAAAGGGCTGGGGAAAATCAATTGTCGAAGTTTTATCAAAGGAAATTCAAAAAGAATTTCCAGAAGTAAAAGGATTTTCTGCAAGCAATTTATGGAGAATGAGAAATTTTTATCTTACATACAAAGATATAGAAAATCTCGCACCACTCGTGCGAGAAATTAGTTGGACTAAAAATATTGTTATAACAGAAAAATGTAAAGATAATCTTGAAAGAGAATTTTATATAAAAATGACAAAAAAATATGGTTGGTCAAAAGATGTACTAATCAACCATATTGAAAATAAATCTTATGAAAAATATTTAATTAACCAAACAAATTTTGATGAAACTTTACCTGAAAAATATGTAAATCAAGCTAAACTTGCAGTAAAAGATGAATATATATTTGATATAATGGAACTATCTGAACAACATTCAGAAAGAGAATTAGAAAGAGCTTTAGTTGATAATATTAAGGATTTTCTTGGAGAAATGGGTGGAAACTTTGCATTTATGGGAAATCAATATCATCTAAATGTTGATGGAAATGATTTTTATATTGATTTACTTCTATATCATAGAAGTTTAAAGAGTTTAGTTGCAATAGAATTAAAAATTGGTGAATTCAAACCAGAATATGTTGGTCAATTACAATTTTATCTAACAGTATTAGATAAACAGGTTAAAATGGAAAGTGAAAATCCGTCAATTGGTATTATAATTTGTAAAGAAAAAAATAGGACTGTTGTAGAATATGCTTTGAGCAATAGTGACAAACCTATTGGAGTTGCAACATATAAAATTCATGATTCTTTACCAGAGCAAATGAAAGATTTATTGCCATCTCCTGAAGAAATAAAGAAAAGATTAGAAGGATTAGATAATGAGAATTAGATGTTTAAAATGTAATGATATAATTGAATCAAAAAATTTACATGATTGTGTAAGTTGCAAGTGTGGTGCTTGCTCAATAGATGGTGGTAAGCAATATACGAGAATTGGTGGAGATACCAATTATATAAATATAGTATATGAAGATGGAACAGAAAAATTATTAAATAAAGAAGGGAACGAAAATGGATAATAATATTATTTTAGATTTACAAAATGAATTTAAAATTGAAGCCAAAAATGCTCCAATGCTATTTAAAGATTTAGCAAAAGTAGAACAATATATTGCCGAAAGCTACAAAACTCGTTCATTTATAGAATTAATACAAAATGCAGATGATGCAAATTCAAAAAAGTTTGGAATTCATATATATGATAATTTTGTTATAGTAGGAAATGATGGTAGGGATTTTAATTATGATGATGTTAAAGCAATATGTAGAAGTGGTTCGTCTAATAAAGTAAGAGGTGGTTCTACTATAGGATATAGAGGAATAGGTTTTAAATCTGTAGTTAATTTAGCTGAAAGAGTATATATATTAAGTGGAAATATTAATTTTTTGTATGACAAACAACTTACAAAAGAATTATTGAATATAAATGATGATGTACCATTAATCAGGATTCCACACATAGTAGAAGATATTCAATATTTAGATGAGATTAATAA
>CAKOZB010000013.1 GCA_934131055.1 uncultured Clostridia bacterium
AGGTTATATAAAAATAACAGAGACAGACGTTTCAAAATTCACAGGTTTTAAAATAACAAAATTAAAAGAATACACTGGAATTAATGTTAATGAAAAAATCTTTTTAGATGGTTTATTTTCAATAACCAATAGCAATGAAGTTACTGCAGATGATTTATATGATAAATTTTACAAAACCCAAAACAACATACTATCTAACATAAATAGTGATGAAAATATTAATAAAATATTTGAAAAAACCAGCTCAAATAAAAAAGTATTTATAATACTTATGATTATTGCAACCTTTTGTTTAATTACTATACCTCCACTATATGCTTTTGGAACACTTTCCAATATTCTTATTGCTTTATTATTTCCTGGGATTGGTTTCACATTACTATTTACAATGGTTTTTGGAAATGAAAAAACTGTTTATGTGAAAACAAATGGAACATATACATATTCTTTACTAATTACAAAGCTATTTGGATTTTTATGGGGAATACTATTTGGTGGCATACCTTGGCTATTTTTAGTCTTACCCGCATTAAAACAAGAGCCTTTTTATTTAATAGGTTATATCTTAGGGCTAGCATCTGTTCTAGGTATGTCTATATGTCTAGAACATTTATCAAAAAGAACACCTTATGGTAATGAAATGCTAGGAAAAATTAGAGGCTTTAAAAATTACTTAAAAACCGCTGAAAAAGATAAATTGAATGCAATGGTAATGCAAGATCCTACTTATTTTTATAACATCCTACCATACACTTATGTTTTAGGAATTTCAGATGTATGGATTTCAAAGTTTGAAACAATATCCATGCAAGCTCCTACTTGGTATAATGAAGGGGCGGATTTCGACATGGTAACATTTGGAACATTTATGAATTCTACAATGGTTTCTGTACAAAATACTATGTCATATGATAGTACTTCAAACAATTCATCTGGTGGAGGTAGTTCTGGTGGTGGCAGTTCTGGTGGTGGCTCTGGCGGCGGCGGAGGCAGTTCTTGGTAACTCACCTTTCGTGAATACTTATGAAATTAGTATAAAGCATGAGAAGTATTGAGTCACATCTAGTGATTAAACTATCAAATATTTTTATTTATCATTTTCGATTCTCATCTTTAAATATGAAAAGAACTAGAATTATCAAATAATTCTAGTTCTTTCTAAATCTTCTAGAGCAGATGATGGGAATCGGCGAGCCGCGTCGGGAAAATTGTCCACTGGACAATTTTCTATTCCTCCTTTTCGATTCCCATAGAAATAATTAAAAATTAAAATTATATAAAAACTCTAATTTTTTTCACTTTGGAGCAGATGATGGGAATCGAACCCACACTATTGCCTTGGGAAGGCAAAGTTCTACCACTAAACTACATCTGCATTATTTTCTTTCTATATTGTAGCACTTAAATAAATTTTTTCAAGTGATTTTTACATTATTTTTCATTTTAGTCGTCTATTTACATTTTATGTAAAGTGTGGTATACTGTAATTATGCAATTTTTTATGAATTTGCAGTCACAAAATTTTTTTGGAGGTAAAACACAATGTTAAGATTCACAAATGCAACTTATATGCCTCGGTATGAACTCAACGAGTTCCAAAACCGGTATTCTGAGCAGATAACTGCATCTGCCCGGACAGCCCTTCGGATTTTGGGCAGGCGTACTAACTCTATGTTCTACTTCAATGCTGAAGTTGAATATGGAAATTCGCTTTTTATCAAAATTTTGCTGACCACTCCGAAACTCGGGGTTGAATTGGCAAAGACCATTAGTGACTTTGTCTCTGACATTCCGTACCATGACACCTTTCGGCAGGTTATGTTGCATGATGTCAGGTCTGTCCGCGTAATTCCTGACATTTCTTTTTCTATTCAGGAAGATGAAACTTTCGCCATCAAGGAAGCAAAATTGCCTTACATCCTGTTACAGGATGACAAGTTCCTTGTTGCTGTTCTCAACAGAGAACGCTATGTGGAGGTTTTCCTCTACCAAAAAAATGACATGATTGCAGTAGCTTAATTAAGCAATCAACACCACGAGGCTTCACTAACAATATATGATAGTGGAGCCTCGGGGCGTATAATATTACACTAAGTAATATTTTTCTTATTCATAATTTTTAAATGTTTTTATTCACAAAATAAATTCTCTATTTTAACTTAAATAAATCATTTGGCGTGCATTCTAATAACTTACATAATTTCTCTATTGTTTCAAATTTTATTCCAGTGGTTTCATTATTCATCATATGACTTATGCTTTGATAACTACCTTCCATATTCTTTATTAACCAATATTTCGTTTTTCCTTTTTCTTTTAGTAATTCTTTTATATTTATATATAACATTTTTTCACACCTCATTTATAAATTAATAATATATTTATATTATATCACATTCGTAGCAATTCTCCTCTATCAATTATTTTTTATAACTTTCAAATATTGCATTCTGCATAAAACCATAGTATAATAATTACATTGATTTTGCAAAAACTCTTAGTTTTGCAAATTTATTAAATATCCGAAAAATAATTTTTTAGGAGGATTAACAATGTCCGTAAGATGTGATTCTGCAAGACCTAGCAAAAACAAGTTCCCGAAAATGAAGAAACGGAATAAAACGAAAAAAACAAGTAAAGAAATCGAAGCAGAACTTAAGCACTATTCCCTTCCTTCACGTAATACTGAGTATGCTGTAGAACAGTGTAAAAAGCAGGTTCAAGAGGAAGGTAAACTGTGCTACTGCAAGGAAAAATGTCATTGCAGAAGCTGTCAAGAATCAAAGGATTCCAACGCAAGATGCAGTTTGGAAACTCTGCAAAAAGAGAGTGTGGGATGCACTTTAGGGTGCTACAGATGCTCTGAGCATAGTCCTTGTTATTAACAAATCAAAGAAGGTATCAGAAAATTTCTGGTACCTTCTTTGATTTTAATATACCTGAAAATGCTTTTAAGTACATATAAATAAATTATTTAAAACAAAAAAGTTAGAGTTACAAAACTCTAACTTTTCTCTACTATGGAGCAGGTAGCGGGAATCGAACCCGCATAGCCAGCTTGGAAGGCTGGAATTCTACCATTGAACTACACCTGCATTTTGTGTATTTCCTAACGACAGTTATTATAATACCATAGGTTATTATTTTTGTCAATACAAATTTTAAAATTTTTTCAAAAATTTTTTTAATAAAATTTCCGCTAGTAGTCTAATACTGATAAACAGTTTTAGATTTTCGCCCAAAATCCCCCGTCCCTATTGGGCGAAAAATTTTGAGCGAATTATTAAATATTTTTATGCTCTTGGATGAGCTTTTTTGTATTCATTTTTTATTCCTGGATCTTGAAATTGCATATATACTTGTGTTGATGATATGTCTGAATGTCCAAGCATTGTTTGTATTGCTTTTAGGTCTGCACCATTTTGTAGTAAATGTGTTGCAAAAGAATGTCTTAATACGTGTGGTGTTATGTCTTTTTCGATGTGTGCTTGTTCTTTATAATATTTTACTATTTTCCAGAAGCCTTGTCTTGTAAGTCTTGTTCCGTTTACATTAACAAATAGCGCTTCTTCACTTTCATCTCTTATTAAATATGGTCTTGCATCATCTATGTATTCTTTTAATGCTTTTAATGACATAGAGCCTAGAGGGATGTTTCTAGATTTGCTTCTTCCTCTACAAACTACATATCCTTCGTCTAATTTTACATCATCTATGTCTAGAGAAATCATTTCTGTAACTCTCATGCCTGTTGCATACGCAAATTCAAGCATTGCCTTATCTCTAGTACCCTTTAAATCAACATCTTTTGGTTGGTCTAATAATAATTCAACTTCTTTTGATGTTAATATGTTTGGTGTTCTTTTATTTATTTTTGGAGACTCAATTGTCATTGTTGGGTCTTTCTTTATTTTTTTAACTCTTATTAAATATTGATAGAATGATCTTATTGAAGCTAAGCTTCTTGAAATTGTAGATTCTTTTTTGTTTTCTTCTCTTAAATATTCCATATATTCTAGTATGGTTTCTTCTGTTACCTTTAGATAGTTTATTTTATTGTCTGAAACGTATTTTTCATATTGTTCTATGTCTCTTCTGTATGATTGTAATGTATTATCTGATAATTTTTTATCATCTTTAAGAAAATCTAAAAAAAGTTTAACTTGTTTTTCCATTTGCGCTCCCCTATCCTATTTATTTATCTATGTAATAATTTTCTGAATTTACATAACTAATACATGTTATATCAAAATATTCTGAAATTGTAAATACATTTTGTAAAATTTGTGAAAATATTTTCCAATTAACAATACTTTAAAAATATACTGCTTAAGTTTCCAGAAACGTATGTTTCTAACAGTGAAGATATTAATAATAAAATTAGCATTAAAATTGAGAATATTGTATGCTTTAATATTTGCAATTTTATGTTTTCTCGTCTTCTATCTTCCATTATTAACCTGTACAGTTTTATTCCACTCACACTAAGTGTGAGTATTGTTGGAATGTAAATTATATTTTGAATAAGCATTGTGGCTATTATAAAAATTATGCCTTTTCCTGTTCCTACAGTTGCCATTACGGAAGAAACTGTATACCCTATGCAATAGCCTTTATATCCAACAACCACATATATTAGTGGAAAACCTATAACAGTAGAACCGAGAAACCATAGTAGCACAGCTATTCCAACATTATTTATTATTGAATTTTTTAATAGTTCCTTTGTTGAAATTTGATAATTTTCTTTTATTGAATTTATAAAATTATTTATATATCCACTTATTTGATTTGCCTGTGTTTCATTTGCATTATTTACAAAAATCACACCTAATGTTAATCCTATAAAAAATATTATGGTTAATATTAGGTATGTTTTTATGTTTTCTTTTATGAATTCTAGTATTATATTTTTTAGTCTATTCTGGTTTATTTGTCTGTGGTTTCCTCTCATGCTCTCCTCCTAAGATTATTGTTTATACATAATGTCTATTCAATAATCTTAGAATTAGAACTGTTTTTTATCCGACCGTTACTTTTCCGTAAACTCCGCCACCACCAGCATGAATCTTCATTTTTCCTTCTCTGGAGGCAATTATTTCGTTTGCAACTTTTTCGCCAACTACTGCTTCTATATCATCTTTTGATAATTTATGTAAAATTGTCATCTCTGTTCCAAAACTATCTAATAATCTATCTATTGTTTTATTTCCTACTCCTGGGATGAATGTAAGTGGAACCTGATAAACATATGGTGGTCTGTTTGCAGGGCTCTTACTTTTTTCTTTATCTTTTATTAATTCTATTCTATCAAAAACTCCAAAAGTTACTTTATCACTTCCGCAGAACGGACACACTGCAACTGGCTCTTTAGTTTCTATTACTTGATTACAGCTATCACAAAAAGTTCTGTGATATTTTCCAAGTTTAGGGTCTAATCCATAATTGCAAAGTACTTTTCTTCCATCTTCGCCTTTTAAAGCTTTTACAACCTCTTTAAAACTTATATCATTTACAAGCATTTTGTTGTATTCTCTTGCAATCTTTGGAAGTGAATGTGCATCTGAATTTGTAACAAATGTTTTATCTTCTAATTCTGTTATCATATCTGCTAAATATGTATCAGCACTTAAGCCCAACTCAATTGAAAATATTTTATTAAATTTTTCTTTGAATATATCTTTCATTCTGTCAACACAGTTGCCATAATAACTTTTAAATGGTGTAAAACAGTGTGCTGGAATTAAAATTCCATTATATTTTTCAACTATGTCTATCAGCTCATATCCAGAAACATCAGAACGTTGTGTACTTAATGTTATATTATGTATATGCTTACTCATTTCTTTAGAAAAGCCTTTAATATCTGATAAATGAGGAAAGAAACATACATTATGTGCTGCTCCGCACTTTCCATTTCTTCCAACCTCAGAAGTTTCAACTTCACTTCCTAGTAATATACAAACCTTATCTTTGTATATTATACCTCCATCTTCAATTTCATATGCTTCACCTGTTTTTAAGAAATTTTCTATATCTTCAATAACATATGGTGATGCACAGTCTATAATTCCAACAATATTAATTCCCTTTCTATCGGCACATTCTTTTGCAATGTTAGCAAAATTTAGACTTCTAGCTGCCGTAATTTTAATTGGCTTACCATTCTCACTTCTTCCTATGTGTACATGTAAATCTGCAAATACTTCTTCCATCTTTTACTCCTTATAAATAACTTTGAAACGGAGCAGAAATTACACCTATTATATATGTGTTTTCTCCTCCGTTCTTAATTTTTATCCTCTAAACCAATCCTCATAAACCCTTGAAGATTGTTCTTTTTCTTCTGGTTCTTCTTTTTTTGCCACACTTCTTGTAGCATCATTTGAAATTCTTGTTGGAGTTACTAATTTATCTAATGCAACTCCATTTATTCTATTTTGTAAAATATAATGTATTTTAGGCATTTCTCTTATGTATTCTGCTATATTTTTATTTTTGTTTTCATCTTGTACAATGTGCTCTCTGTATCTATCTAAATGTCTATTAGCCTCTTTTACAGCTGCAGAAATTGTTCCAACCGTTCCTGGTATTATCAAGTCATTTTCATTTGCTAAGCTCATACTTTTATAGCCTCCATTCTATTTACGAAGTCTTTAAATATCTCTAGATATCTATTTTGTTTTCCCTTTAAGTTTCTATATTCAAGCAAAACTAATGCTTCATCAACTTTAAAGCCTATTCTTTCTGGTCTATCTAAAAGCATACCTCCAAATTGGTCTATTAGTTCTAGTATATCAGCCTCTGGCTCTCTTGGTTCAGAACCAGTGTATCTATTTACCTGCTCACAAATTTTGCAAAATCTTTTATCAAATCCTAAAGTTGCTAAATAATCTGCACCATCTTTTGCATAGGTTCTAATCTTGTTTAAATCTGTAAAATTGTCTACCTTCTTACAATTGCACAATAAACAAGCCGTTATTAACATATTTTCATCAAAATTCAATTCTGGAGTATTATCTAAAAACAACTTTAATAGTTCTGTTTTAAATACAACAGAATTATCAAAATAAACATTACCTCTCTTGTTTAAATAATACATTATCTCCATTTTCTTTATCCAGTCTTTTTCCGATAATATGTAATCTGCAAAAGTTTGGTTTTCCATATCTTAACCTCATTTCTTGGCCTATATTCAATTAGATTATATGATATCTTCACAGCATTTTCAATAAAGATACATAAATGTAATTCTATTGTAATATTATTGTAACTTTAGCATGATTTCATTCACTTTTTCTTCAGTTTTTTCATTATTTATATTTTCAATTATAAAATCACATTGCTGAATAAAAAACTCATCATCAGGTTGACTATTCAACCTTTGTAAAGCTTTTTCTTTTGATAGCTTGTCCCTCTTACAAATTCTTTTTATTTTTTCTATTTTTGGTGCAGTCACTCCAATTGTATAGTTGCAAACTTCATTTAGTTTACTTTCAAATAACAATGGAACATCAAGCACAATATACTTTATGTCACTTTTTATTTGTGCTTTTTTTATCTTCTCTTTTATTCTTATTACAACATATTCAAATGTTAAGCTATCCAATTTCTCTTTTTCTGTTTTATTTGAAAATACAATATCTGCAAGTTTTTTTCTATCTAATTCATTGTTTTTTATAACGTCCTCACCAAAGGCTTGTCTAATCGCCTGCAAATATTCTCCGTTGTTCTTTGTCATTTTTTTTGCAATTTTATCAGCATCTATTACTTTTGCTTCATAATTTTCACTTATCATTTTAGAAACAGTAGACTTGCCACTGCCCGAATTTCCGGTTATTCCAATTATCCTCATTTCGATCACATTTCCTTCTAATTTGTTATTATCATGTTGTTTGTAAAGTCTAAATTAGCTTTTGATTCATATTCATATCCAAGTGTATATACATCTGTTGCAAATATGTCTATATCAAGCATTTCTGCTAATTGTTTATTTTTATTTTGGTCTACAAATTTCTTCACAGATGTAATCATATTTATTTTCGGATTTCTGTTTACAATCTCCGAAATTAGCATTCTTCCTTTTGGATTAAATCCTAAAATTCTTGCATATGGTATTGTTTTTTTAGACATATCCATCATTTTTTTATTTATTCCAAGTAATGCACACACTAAAATTCGTTGTATTCTAGTTTGTGTGTATCTTTTAGATTTTATTGCCGTTATTAAATCTGTTAGATTATTGCAATTTGATGCAGCACTCTTAATTGTATTTTCTAATCCTTCTGAAACATCTGGTAAATCTGCTATCTGTGCAACTGTCATTTTTCTTAAAGTATATATTATCTCTTTTTCATATTTACTTAGGCTTAATATTACTTCTCCTTTTTTTACTTGTTGACCTAGAATTTGGTAAGTACTGTTTGGAACAACCTTACGTAAATCAGCATACTGCTTTCTTTTCATCATTTCTCTAATTCCAGTTGCACTTGCAAAACCATCCACAATTCTATTTTCATTGTAGTACACCTTTTGTCTCTTTATCATTATTGGTTCTAAATGGCTCTTTTGAGTTTTTAAAGCTTTTAAATATTCTATAGCTAAAATATTGTTTGGGCTTCCTAATACATTTGCATACCTCTTAATATCATTTAAATACATCATTAGGGCATTTTCTCTGGCCATTGGATATGATATACCTTTTTTTAGTTCATGGCTTAATATATTCGTATAGCCCCTTGGCTCGTCATATAAAACATTGGCAATATTATTTAAGGTTGCTAAATCATCAGCCTCTGCACCAAAAGCAAAACTATCAACTATTTTTAAACTATCCAAAATTTTAATGGCTCCATTTGCAAAATTTTCTGCACTAGAAACACTGTACAAAGTTGGGAGTTCTATTACAAGGTCAGCCCCGCCACAAATTGCCATATAAGCTTTAGCCCACTTATTTACAATAGAGGTTTCTCCCCTTTGTGTAAAATTTCCAGATATAACAGCCACACAAAAATCTGCTTCTGCTTCTTGCTTTGCCTTTTGTAAATGATAATAATGTCCATTATGAAATGGATTATATTCTGCAATTATTCCAACTGTTTTAGCCATAAATATCGCCCCTATTATTGCACTTTAAAATATTTATTGATATAATATCATAAATTAAAAATATTTACAATTAAATGAGAAAGGAATACAATTTTTTGTAAGAATAAATTGTATGGTAAATAATATGGACGAAGTAACAATTTATACAGATGGTGCATGCTCTGGAAATCCAGGTCCTGGAGGCTGGGGAGCAATATTAATGCTTGGAGAAAATAGAAAAGAAATTTCTGGTGGTTTAGAGAATACTACCAATAATATAATGGAATTAACAGCAGTAATAGAAGCTCTTAAAATTTTAAAACGACCTTGCAAAGTCAACGTTTATAGTGACAGTGCATATGTAGTAAATGCTTTTTTGCAAAAGTGGATTTATGGTTGGATGAAAAAAGGCTGGAAAACTGCCAGTGGTGATCCTGTAAAAAATAAAGAATTGTGGCAAGAATTATATTCTTTGACCAAAACACATGACGTAACTTTCAACAAGGTAAGAGGCCATGCAGATAATGAATTTAATAATAGATGCGACGAAATGGCAGTAGCAGAAAGTAAAAAGTTTACCCGAGTATAGGTAAACTTTTTTAAGTTTAATGTGCATTTTTTAAGAATTTTGATGTGTATTTTTTAAGAAATTTTGTGTGCATTTTTTAATTTTCACATTAAAAATAGAAATATTGCATATTACAAATATTTCTACCTCTGCTTTTATATCTTTTCTACTATCTCATTTTTGTTTTTATAAATACTGTTTGCTGGGACTACTCCTCTTACAGATGAAAGCGGATATATGTTTGTATTTTTTCCAATTATAGTACCAGGGTTTAATACACTTCCACAGCCAACTTCTACGTTATCTCCAAGCATTGCGCCTATTTTCTTTATTCCTGTTTCTATTTTTTCTGTTCCATTTTTTATTACTATTAATTTTTTATCAGACTTTACATTTGATGTTATTGAGCCAGCTCCCATATGAGATTTATATCCCAATATTGAATCTCCAACATAATTATAGTGAGGAACTTGTACTTTATTGAATAATATAACATTTTTTAATTCTGTAGAATTTCCAACAACAGCTCCCTCTCCAACAATTGCTTTACCACGAATAAAAGCACAGTGTCTAACTTCTGCATCTTTACAAATTATTGCTGGTCCATGTATATAAGCACTTTCAAATATCGTTGCTGTTTTATGTACCCATACATCATCACCAATTTTATTATACTCGTCTGTTGGTAATGTTGCTCCTAATTCTAAAATAAAATCATTTATATGAGCTAACACTTCCCATGGGTATGTATATTTTAATAATAAGTCCTTGGCTATTGTTTCATCAAGATTATATAATTCCGTTATTTTACAATTTTCCATAATTGACTTTCCTTCCTTTTTACTAAATTTTAAACTTTTTAATTTCAGGTATATAAGATTTCAAAAGATTATAGTGCATACACATTTTATTGTATGCACTTATTTTTTCAGTAAAATAATAAATTTATATTTTAATTTTTAAAAGACTTATTTATTTTTCCAATAATTATTATAAAGTTCTCTTGAAGTCTCTGGACTATCATTTCCAGTTTTATTTTTTACTGGAGCAAAGTCTTTCTCTCTTCTTCCTCTTAAAATTGATATATCATCAAAGAAATTAAATGCATCAAATATAAAAGCTTCAAATTTATAAGCATTAGGTTCTGTAACTTCTATGAATTCTTCATCATCATTCATATAATTAGACTTTTTCTCTGCTACATGGTATGGTAAATGTATTTTAGACACTTTATCAAGTGCATCTATGCTAAATAAGTTACACATTATGTGTGCTTCTCCATATAGCAATTCACCATTTTCATCTACTTCTTCTGCCATCTCTTCTGGTAATTCACTGTATTCTATAACAGATGGAACTCCATTTATCTTGCAGAAAACTCCAACCTTCTCTTTTGGACTTGCTTTTGCAACAGATTTTGAGGCAGCCTCATGTTTTTCATCTATTGTAAGACCAACTAAAATTGGATCAACCATGTTCAAAATTGTATTATCAACAGAACCGATAAATATCCACTTAATGCCTTTTTGTTTCATTTCTTCAATTATTCCATTCTTAGCCATTGCACCATATATACAGCCATTTCCATCTGCAGCTTCTTTAATAGAATAATCTTTATCTATTATTAAATCACCATTTCTTTTTAATAATGGTAAATTTCCTTGCATAAAGAATTTTACATTTTCCTTTGGATATCCAAAATAATTGTGTTCTTCAAAAAACTTTACAGTTTCTGCATTGTTTTCTGTACTTGTCATTATGTACCATGGTAAAATGATTCCATATTTTTTGTTAGCTCTTTCTAGATTTTCGGCTAATATTTGGAACAAGTATTTAGGTTCAGGTAAAACATCTATTAAAAATGTTCCTTTAGGTCCTTTGTGTCCAAGTCTAGTTCCTTGACCTCCTGCCATTGTAACAACAGCGTATTGGTTATTTTTTATTACATCTTCTCCAAGCTTTGTATATTTTTCTTGAGCTTCATCAGATAACTTATATTCATCAACATATTTAATATGTGTAATCTTTTTTTCAGATATTTCTGGCTCTGTTTTTGTTTCAGCATAGAGTTTATTTAATTGTTCAAAATTTAAGTTTATAATTTTTTCTGCTAATTTTATTTGTTTATCTTCACTTAACTTTTTAAAAAAGTTTAATACATTCTCTTGTTTATTTACTTTTAATAATTCTTCTGCTTTTAATATCTTCTCTTTATTGTCCATTTTCTATTGTGCATTGTAAAACTGCAATGCTCTCCTTTCTTGATTGCTCATTATATAATATCCATGTGAGCATAAATCGTGTATATAATATCACAATAGACTTCATTATGCAATAATTTGTTTATTTTTTCATCCAGTCTTTCCCGTCTACAACTCTTGCTACCATCATTGATGCAACCGAATCTCCAACTGAATTTAACACAGTTGCAGGTGCATCTATTATTGTTGCAACCATCGTAAGTATTGGTAGTGCTGCTACCGGATAGCCCATCATAGATAAAATCATCATTTCAGATATTGTTCCACCACCTATTGGCACTGCGGTAACTAATAAGTTAGCAATTAATGCCACAATCATAACTTGCCATATGCTTGCACTCGTTCCAAACAAGCATACTAAAAACATTATCTTAAATACTGACCCGATTATTGAACCATCTTTATGAAAACTTGTTCCAAGAGGTACCGTTGTTTCAGCAATGTCTCCAGAAACTCCTATTCTTTTTGCAGCCTCTGTATTTGATGGTATTGCTGCAGCTGACGAACATGTTGCTAAAGCTACAACTGTTGGTGATACAATGTTTTTCCACATTGCTACTACGCCATTCTCTCCTCCTGCTATAAATGCATATAAAGAATAAGCAACCACATAATAAACAATAGATACTAATGTATATATTACAAAAGTTTTAGCATATCCTAGTGCAATTTGACCACCAAATGTTCCAACTAACACTGCAAAATAGCATCCCAATCCTATTGGCGAATAGTACGATATTAATTGTACAAATTTCAACATAACAGTGTACGCTGATTCTAGAACTTCTTCGAGTGGTTCTCCTTTTTCACCAGCCATTTTTATTGCTATTCCAAATAAAATTGAAAATACAACAATTGCAATTATATTTTCCTTTGATAATAGTTTGTTAAAATCACTAACTGTAAGTACATTTACAGTTCTCTCTAAAATATTTAAATCTTCCGTTTCCGTGGTTTCCGCTGTTCCACTTTGTTCTTCCAACTCGGCTCTTATTTTTGCTCCATCATCAGTATTTACAAGTTTAAATGAATACGTTGATAATACTCCAACAAGAACAGAAACTAACGACATTACTATAAATACACAGAAAATAGTAATCATTATTTTTCCTAATCTCTTTGGTTGTTTAATTTTCGCAATTGACGTTGTGATACTTAAGAATATAAGCGGAACTATTACTACAAATAGTAAATTAAGGAAGATATCCCCAAAGGGTTTTAAGACAGCTGCTTTTTCTTTAAATGCTATCCCCACAATAGCGCCAATTATTATCGCAGCCAAAAGTATAATAACTGACTTGTACGTTTTTAAAAATTTTTTCATAATACTTTCTCCTTAAAAAAGAAGCGTTATTAAGGAAATATAATTATATCTCCTAATTCGTGATTATTATATAACTGTTACATTAATATTGCAAGGGGTTTGAAAATATTCGTATAATCTCTTAATACAATATAGACTCTGAGAATAATTCTCAAAGTCTGTATTATAAGTAATATTAATAAAATATTTCTATTATATGCTATTTTAGTAGATTGAAACTCGAAATCCTATACCAACATCATAAAATGTTACTTTATGTCCACTACGTCCTACCGCTGGGTCTTCTGAGCCACTACAATAATAATATCCTCCTCGTTTTGCACAATAATAACTATCGTCAGAACTATTTTCCAAAGTCCATTCCCTAACATTTCCAGCAGTATCATATATATTTTGTACAGAAAAAATATTATCTGCTCCTGTTGTTAATATTATAGGCGCATTTGCGGTCTTTTGATATTGGCATGATATAAACGTTTTTCCATTATTTATTGAATATTTTGCGTTTACATTAGTAACATTCCACAAGTTATTATTATAATTGCCAATAGATGTACTATCTGATAACAATACATCTATTGATTTAATTTTGGTTTTATCATTGTCCATAAAAGCTAGCATCAAATCCCATTGCACTCCATACATCAAACTGCTTGTTCTATTTCCAGAATTTACACTCTCTGCAAGTTTTTGAGCTTGTGTTCTAGTTACACATGTATAAGGACAAAAATCTGCTTTTGAAACTGGTGTTACTTCTGGTTTAATATATTTATCACCTGCATTCTTATCTGTATTGTTCGTCCTATTTTCTTCTATTCCTGCCTCATATCTTCCTACATAAAATCCACCATTTTCATATACACTTTTTAGCATATTATGTTTTGCTGCTGTGTACTGTTCGCTTGTAAACCAGCCCTCATTATTAGTATCTTCAGCCCATGAGTCTGAATAATCTGTTCCATTTCTATATAAACTTGTATACTGTTGCAAACAATATTCTATATTATCATAGTCCTCACTTGATTTTGGTTTCTTTGTATTATTTAAGTTATATACTGCATTATTATATAAACTTTTTGGTACTATTACCCATACATATTCATTTCCATCATTATCAACAACTACCAAACCATTGTCAACACTAGTTGTTGTATCATAATGAAAATCACTACTTGGTAAATATGGAATTGTATCTTGTTCTGTTTCTCCACCATTTGCTGCATTTTCTAACTCTTGTACTAATTCCTCCATACCAATTACATCATTTTTACTTGCCTCTGCTGATTTTTCTTTTGCATCTTTCGCCTTATTTATTATTCCATTGTCTCCTAGTACTAAATTAATACTTACTCCTGCTAGTATTAACAATACTACTATTGTTACAACTAATGCTACAAGTGTAATTCCTTTTTTGTTTTTTAACATGTCTTTTCCTCCTTAGTTTTTATTTTCTCTCATAAAATATTATTTATTCAAACAAAATAATATCATTATTTTCACGCGTGTGCAATAGTTTTTAAACTTTTTAGTTTTATTATTTTTTCAAATTTGATCTTATTTTTTTAATAAAACAGTATTTTTTGCATATTATTTAATATGAAAATTTTAAAAGTTATTAAATTTAATTATAAAATTATTTTAAGTTTTACAGCTATGGTTTCTCTGTTTTCATTTTTATTTAGCTTTTCATTTGCTAAAAGTGATGATGAAATTGAGTTACCTATTATAATGTACCATAGTCTGTTAAAATCTCAAAAAAGTACTTACATTGTTCACCCAAACATTTTTGAAGAGGACTTGAAATACATTCAAAGCAAAGGTTATTCTACAATTACAATGACCGAGCTAATAAACTATGTTTATAATGATGCTCCGCTTCCTGAAAAGCCTATCATCATTACTTTTGACGATGGTTATTATAACAATTTAAGTTATGCTGTTCCACTTCTTCACAAATACAACATGAAAGCTGTAATTTCAATTGTTGGAGAATACTCCGATAGATATACAGAGTCAGATGAAGCCAACCCTAATTATGGTTATTTACGTTGGAAAGATATAAATGAATTAATTACTGATGGCTGTATTGAATTTCAAAACCATACATATAATTCGCATTCTATGAATAATGGTAGAAACGGTTGTAAAAAAACATCTTCTGAAAGTGCTGAGCACTATTCTAATTTTTTAAGCAATGACTTAAATAAGCTACAAGAAGAATTTAGAAATAATTGCAATGGATATCAACCAAATACATTCACATATCCATTTGGAGCAGTATCAAAAGAATCAAATTCAATTGTAAAAGACCTTGGATTTAAAGCAAGCCTATCATGCACAAGTGGTATAAACATAATAACAAAAGACCCTAATTGTTTGTATCTTTTAAAAAGAAACAACAGAGTGCCAGAAATTAGTACAGAACAATTTTTTATAAAATTATTAAATTAATACAATTCATGGACGTAAAAAAAATTGTACAATTTCATAAAAAGTATTAACTCATATTTTTTAGCATTAGCAAGTTAACTTAGTTTTGCTTAAAAAATATGAGTTAGTAGTATTATGAATAAATTTTACCTGTACAATTTTTTTCCGTCCCCAAATCGTACTTATTTAAAAACTTCTTGAAGAGCCTCCTCCGCCAGAAGAACCTCCACCTCCAAAGGATCCCCCTGAAGAGCCTGATGAGAAACCACCACCACCATAGCCTCCACCAAAGTACCCGCCTCTTCCGGAACCTAGCGTTATAAGAAATAGCAATCCGCTAATCATAAATATCATTAGTAAAATATCACTATCTAAAAACATGAACATTATAAAGCTTAAGATAGATGAAATAGCTGAAATCCATCTTATAATTTTTTTGGTATGTCTACCAAACATAGAAACTAAAGAGCATGGTATAATGGAAAATGCAAATATAGTTGCTAATTTGTCGTACTTATCTGTTTGTTTACCTTTGACTGCTTCTACACTTCCATTGATAGTAACATTATATTCATTCTTTACTTCTTCTAAAACAGCATTATACCCATTTTTTATTCCATCTTGCCAATTATCATTTTTAAAATATGGAACCATATAATCATCTTGTATTCTTCCAGTCTTTCCATCGGTTAATGTTCCTTCTAATCCATATCCCACTTCAATTCTGCATTTTCTATCTTGAATAGAAAGTAAAATTAGCACACCATTATTTTTCTTACTGTCTCCTATTCCATATTGTCTAAATAACTTATTGGCATACTCTTCTATAGTATCACCATCAAGGCTATTTACAGTCACTACAACAATTTGTGCTCCTGTTTGCGAGTACAAAGATTTGTTGGTTAATATAATATAATTTTTAAGGCTATAATCTAACACCCCTGCCGAATCATTTACGTAAAAGTCACTCGTTTGCGTAACAATAGCATTTGATTTATTAAAAATACCTAAACCAACTATTACAAAAATTAAACACCCTATTAAAAACTTTCTTTTTCTCATACTAATTAATAAATTAGAAGTTATTTCATTTTTACATTAAATAACTCCTAATTTTTTCTCCTTTTATTATTCTTATTCAAAAGATACATTTGGTACATCTTTGCTTGATTCACTTGCTTCAAAATATGTTGCAGTATCAAATCCAAACATTCCAGCTAATATGCTATTAGGAAATTGTTTTATAGATAAATTATAAGTTTTAACGGCATCATTATAATCTCTTCTTGCAACAGCAATTCTGTTTTCAGTTCCACTTAACTCATCAGAAAGTTGTGTAAAGTTTGTTGATGCTTTTAAGTCTGGATAATTCTCTACAACCACCAATAAATTAGATAATGCTTTTGAAATTTCATTATTGGCCTCTATTTTCTCATCTGTAGATGATGAATTTAAATATTTAGTTCTAGCATTTGTTACCTGCTCTATAGCAGCAGTTTCATGGTTTGTATAACCTTTTACTGTATTTACTAAGTTAGGAATTAAATCGGCTCTTCTTTGCAATGTTACGTCCAAATTAGAGTATGCAGTATCTACAGCCTCTCTCTTTGAAACCATTCCATTATAGTTTCCAATTAATAAGCCTCCTAATAATAAAACAATAACAATAATTACAATTAAAGATTTCTTCATGTAGTTTTCTCCTTTTTTCTTTTTTATTATTATATACTTTAAAAATTTATATTGCAATATTTTTAAAAATTTATTATTCCTAAATGTTCTAATAATATTTTTACTCCTAACAAGATTAATATTACTCCACCCATAATTTCTGCCTTTTTCTCATATTTATCGCCAAATCGATTTCCAATTTTTACACCTATTACAGAAATTATAAATGTTATCAGTCCTATTGTTATAACAGGCATTACTATGTGTATTTTCAAACATGCAAAAGTAATTCCAATAGCCAATGCATCTATGCTAGTTGCTATTGATAATACTAGCATTGTTTTCACATCTACATTGTCATTCCTATTTTCATTTTTCTTATCAAAAGCTTCTTTTACCATATTTATTCCGATTCCAACTAATAAAATAAAAGCAATCCAGTGGTCCACATTTGTTATAAATCTTTCAAACGTAGTTCCTAAAAAGAAGCCAATTGTTGGCATTATTGCCTGAAAAGCTCCAAAATACAAACCTATAATTATAGACTTTTTCCAGCTCATTTTTTTCATTGCTAATCCCTTACAAACAGAAACTGCGAATGCATCCATTGCAAGTCCTATACTAATTAATAAAATTTCTATTGCTCCCATATTATATTTTTCTTTCCTCCTAAGTTAATATTATATATTCTTGCATAATACAAACTATTACTGCCCATTAATAATAGGCAGTAATAATTTATTTTACTTATGTTTTTTCTTAAATCCTTTTAATAAAGTACCTGCAATTCCATTTTCCATAACACCCTTTATTGTATCCCTCGTATCTATCCCAAGTACATCATCTATAGTGTTTATTGCATCTTTAATCTTATCTGTGCGACGTTCTCCCAAAGTTGTTCCTGTGAGTGTATCTATAATTTTATTAGTAAACTTACTTGCATCTGATTTATATTCAAATATAAGTTTTATATTCTTTTCTGTTGATTGTATAGTAACTTCTTCATTGTTTTGTGTTATTTGAACTTCATTATTATAAACTTTTATACTTTCTAAACTTATTATATCAATTAATTTTTTCTCTTTCTTGAAGAACCCAACTTCTTGTTCAAATATAATTCTCTTTGAAGTTAAAGTGATTTGTAC
>CAKOZB010000014.1 GCA_934131055.1 uncultured Clostridia bacterium
ATGCACCTTGTTGGAATCCAACAAATGGAGCTCTTAGCGGTCCATCGCAAGATAATTCTATTGAAGAACCTTGTGTGAAGCTTCCAGATGCCATTATTATTTGGTCTTGGTACCCTGGGGTATCACATGGTTCTGGCAAAGAGTCTGAATCCACTGGCGAACCAGCTTGTATTCCTTGGCAGTATTTTATTAATTTTTCTCTGTCACCAAATTCTATAGTTTGAACTATGTCTACTCTTTCTGCATCAAATCTTGGTTCTACTTTGTAGCCCAACATTTCCATTACTTTGCTGGTTAATATTGCTGTTTTTATGCTTGCCTTTACAACACTTGGTGCTAAAAATAATCCTTGCAAAAGACTTCTGTTTATACCTAAAGTTGGGCCAACACCTTTTCCTTCTCCTGGAACTGTTAATCTTTCTGCTGCAAGTTCTACTAGGTCTTTTCTACCTGCTATGTATGCACCATTTGGAGCAATTCCTCCACCTAAGTTTTTTATAAGTGAACCTACTATTACATCAGCTCCTACTTCTAATGGCTCTCTTTTTGATACAAATTCACAATAGCAGTTGTCTATCATTATTATTACGTCTTTGTCTACTTCTCTTATTGCTTTAATTACTCTTTCAACCTTATCTAATGAAATGCTCTTTCTTAAAGCATAACCTTTTGAACGTTGAATTTCTATTAATTTTACTTTTGACTGTTTTAATCTTTCTGTTATTTTTTCATAATCAAAGTCGTCGTTTATTAAATCGATTTGTTCATATTTTACTCCAAATGATTTTAAAGAACTTGGATTTTCTGCAATTCCAATTACTTCATCTAGTGTATCATATGGCTTACCATTTATGCTTAGCATTGTATCACCAGGTCTTAAAAAAGCAAATAATGCAACTGTTAAAGCATGTGTTCCAGATATAAATTGACCTCTTACAATACAGTCTTCCGCCTTTAAAACATCAGCGAAAACCTTTTCTATTTTTTCTCTTCCAATATCTCCATAACCATAACCTGTAGTACTTCCAAAATCCGCTTCATTTACTCTATTTTCTTGAAAAGCTCTTAATACTTTTTCACTATTAAATTCACATATTTCTTCAGCTTTTTCAAACTCTTTTGATAACTCTTTTTCAGCTAAATTTACAAGTTTTCTGGCACTCTCTAAATTATAATTTTCCATTTTCATCCTCCATTTATTTTACAAATTCATAATTATTTAATCACATTATTTTTTCAACCATTTATATCTCATTTGTAAAATATGCCACCTCATACAAACTACTTACCTCATAATATTCGCCTATAAAGTTTGGTGCATATTCATTTAATTCATATGTTGGTGCTTTTACTTCGTTTCCTTTAGAATCTACTACACCCCATCTTCCATTTTGCTTAACAGCTCCAAAACCATATTCATTAAGGTCTATTGCCATATCATATTTAAAATCTACAACTGTATTTCCATTTTTGTCAACATATCCCCATTTGCCATTTTGTTCTTTTGCAAATATTTCGTTGTTTGTAAATATGTCTTTTGCATCTTTTTTGTTTCCGTCATAGTCTAAATAAGCTATTCCATTTGCTGATGTTACTTTTAAATAATTGTCTTTTATATAAACACGAATGTCTGTTAATTCTAACACTTTTTCCATTTTTTTGTTATATATTTCAGAAGTTTTTGTGTTTGAATCTATTATTTGTACTATATTTGTTCCTTTTATGTTTTGAATTGTATCTTTTTCCAGTGGTATTACTGTATTGCCACTAACATCTAGCACACCAGATTTTCTACCATTTGATACTATAAAGTAATCTCCAAATGCATATGAAATGTTTGAATATTTATTTTCTATTACTGATATTTTGTTTTGGTCTATTACTCCATATTGATTGTTTCTATCAATTGTTATACTATATTTTCCATTTGCAACTTTTTCTACACTCTTATAGCTATCATCACTCTGCAAAGTTCCTGCAACGTCAAATACCAATAGTTTTCCGTCTTTTT
The DNA here is from genome assembly GCA_934131055.1 of uncultured Clostridia bacterium. GTDB lineage: Bacteria > Bacillota > Clostridia > TANB77 > CAG-508 > CAG-245. The sequence continues at coordinate 2,012 of CAKOZB010000014.1, forward strand.
CTGCGTTTAGATAGCTGCCTGCAAATGTAATATTTTCATATTGAATTGGCAATATCATGCTTCCATCTAAATCGTATACTCCTTGTTTTGCATTTTGTTGCAATACAAATATTTTGTTTTCACTATCAAAGTCAATGTCTTCATATTGGTTATCTATAAGTGTTTGGCCATTTTTTAATACTCCAGCCATTCCATTTTTATATGTTATTAAATATACTGTTTCATCATCTTTCAAAGAAGTTATTCTTTTTACATTTGTGTAAATTGTATCTAGTGTTTGTCTATTCTTATAATTTATATAACCATATCTATAGCCATTGTCTGTTCTTACATTTACAATATAGCCTGCTTTTTCATATTTTGTTTCTTCATTATAGTATCCATCTGTTGTAATCGAATTGTATTCTGGTTTTACAATTTCTTCTCCATTTATGTCTATAAGTCCATATTTGCCATCTTTTTGAACTCTTAGTACTCCGTCTTTATATTCTAAGGTTTCTATACTATCATAAATTGCTGATGTTATTTCTTTACCATCAATGCTAACCAATCCATACTTTTCTCCATCTTGATATTTCAAAATTTGAGTTTGGTACGTATTAGAAATTGATGTATTATTGTTTGGGATGGCTTGTACATTTTTGTATTTTGTTAAAACTTCTTTGTTATTTGCATTTAATACCTTTGTTGTTCCATCTTTGTTCATACAAATAAATATTGCCTTAGAAGGGTTTGGAATCTGAACAGAATCATATTGTGGCTCTATTACTGTCTTTCCAGTCTTGTCTATTACTCCCGCTTTTTCTCCAATAAGCGTAGAAAAGTAGTTATATTCTGTTACTTCTTCTAATTTTATCTTTTTGTTCTTACTAATGTTTTTGGCAACCGCAACAATTACTACTATCGCCAATATTAGAAACAGCAATCTGAATAAAGCTTTTTTATTAGCTTTTTCCCTTTTATTCTTTCCATTCTTTACTGTTTTTCTTAAATCGTCTGGATTATTAACTTGATTTCTACTCATTACAACTTCTCCCTTTCATTTTTCACATATGTTTAACATTAGTTCACTTTACTCTCTAGATTGGAAAATAGTAATTATTTTTCAATCCCTGCATCTGTCTGAATATCAAAGTAAAACTCAATGCCATTTTCTCTATTTACTGCACCATATTTTGAATTATAATTATTCATTATTGCTTTAACAAGTGCAAGCCCTATTCCTGTACCACCATCGGCTCTATTTCTAGATTCATCAACTTTGTAAAATCTTCCCCAAATTCTTTCTAGATTTTCTTCTGACAATGTGTCTCCTGTATTAAATACCGATATTTTTACTTTATGTTTTTCTTTATCTTCTTTTAATTTTATTTCTATATATTTTTCACCATTTACTTCTTTGGTATGCTTAATCGCATTAGTAAAATAGTTGGTAAACGCTTGCTCTATGTAGAATTCGTCAGCATACACATTTACCTTTTTGTCTGCTTCAAATCTTACTTCTTTTATGCCCTTTTCTTCTAGCATAACATTACATTTTCTTATTACTTCTTGTATTAGCTCGCATATATTAAAAGTATCGTTGTTAAACTCTCTTTTTCCATATTCTAGCTTCATAAGTTCTAGTAGTTGTCTTACCAATTTATCCATTTTATTAGACTCATCTAAAATAACTTCTGCATAGTATTTTCTAGATTCATCATCAGCATTTACATTTTCAACTAATCCCTCTGCATAGCCTTGTATCAATGCAATTGGCGTTTTCAACTCGTGTGATACATCAGAAATAAATTGTTTTCTCATTTCATCTATTTTAGATTTTTCTTCTATGTCTCTTTCTAGTTCTACATTACTGCTACGTAGTTGTTTTATTGTTCCTTCCAGCTTTTGAGACATCAAATTTATACTTTTTCCAAGTTCATCTATCTCATCATTAGAACCTGTTGGTTCATATTTTTTGCTAAAGTCTAATTTAGACATCTTATTTGCAATAACATTCAATTCTAGTATTGGGTTGGTAAACCTTCTAGAAACGTACGAAACCGCAATTCCTGCTATTACAATAGCAATTACTCCAATTATCAACAACAAATTATTAGAAATTCTAACGCTCTCCTCTATTGCAGAAATTGGAATTTGAATATAAATTTTATAACCATTATCTAATTCACCAGATAACAATATGCTATTTAGACTAGACGTCGTTACTTTTTTTATTTCCATATTGTTATTCGAATATAAAACTCTTTCTCTTTTTCCAAACAATTTCAGCCTATTATTTTCTAAGTTTTGACTAATCATATTGGAAAAATTTTCGTTAGTAGAAAATACTAGCATATAATCTTCATTTTCTACCATTATATCAAAATTATTAGCCAAAGCATCATTTCTTATCTTTAAGAGAATTGAACTTTCATTATTATTATACATATCGTTAATTTTATTGTACTCTTTTTTTACAGAATTAATTTTAGAAACCATGTAAAAAGTCTCTAATACCATGCTGTTCATTATAACCAGCAATGCAACAATGAATATTACTATAACACTGAGTGTAATAAAAAGCTTTACACGAACGGACTTAAATTTTGTTTTTTTCACTCTTAATCATATTCCTCCTTCATGGCACAAACTCACTTGGAAAAGAATTTACTACTTTTTAACTTCAAACTTATATCCAATTCCTCTTATTGTTTCTATATATTTGCCTTTTTTTCCTAGCTTGTGTCTTATCTTTTTAATATGACTATCTATAGTTCTAGAATCTCCATAATAGTCATAGTTCCATACATTGTTTAATATTTTATCTCTTGACAATGCAATTCCTTGGTTCTCTACTAAATATACTAATAACTCATATTCTCTTAGACTAAGTTCAATTTGCTTTCCATCAACCGAAACAGTTCTTCCTTGATTGTCTATTTGAATTCCACCATAGTCTTTTACTTCTTTATTGTCTCCTGCTGTTCTTTTTAATATTGCCTCTACTCTTGCAACAAGTATCTTAGGACTGAAAGGTTTAGAAATATACTCGTCCACTCCTAACTCAAAGCCGAACAATTCATCTTGTTCTTCTCCTCTTGCTGTAAGCATCATAATTGGCACTTTCGAAGTTTGTCTAATCTGTCTTAATACAGACCAGCCATCTAATTTAGGCATCATTACATCCAATAATATTAATCTTATTCTATTCTGATTTTCAGAAAACACTTTTAAAGCTTCTTCACCATCGGCAGCTTCCATTGTATTATAATTTTTTTGTTTTAAGAAATCTTTAATAAGCTTTCTCATTCTCTCCTCATCATCAACTATTAAAATGCAATCATTTTCCATTTTTATTTGTTCCTCCTTACAGTTTCGGTTTGAAAAAGAATGAAACTTGACATAGTCAAAATTGTAATTATTCTTCAAACCTATTCCTTTCCAAAAATATTTTATCTATATAATTTTAAAATATCTTTGTGTCTTAAATATGAACATTTAGCAAAAATATGAGCTTGTCCATCATAGTATCCAAAATAATTTCAATTTTATAAATAAATTATTTCTGGTCTTGAGTATCATTCATTGGTTTTTCTTTAATATAAATATTTTGTCCTGGATATGATAGTTTTACATTTTCTGATTCTAGCACTTTTAGTATTTCCAAATTTACACCATCTTTAAATGCCTCGAAATCGTCATACCCTGTCTGAGTTGAATTTAAGTATATAAATATTTGTATTCCTTCAAGTTTAATGTTTTCAAAATGTACTTGTATAGAGTCTGGTACTATCTGTGGATTTGTTTTTAATGCAAATTCTATTTTTTTCAATAATCTTTTTACTGTTGCTTCTGATGTATTTAATGGTAAATTTAATGTTGTTGAGTAACGTCTCTTATCTATGTTTCCCCAATTTTTAACAAAGCTTTCAACCACTGTAGAGTTGTTTATGGTTATTACAGTATTGTCAGTTGCTTTTATTTTTGTACTTCTAAAAGTTATATCTATTACAGTTCCAGAGTAATCTCCAACTTCAATCCAATCTCCAACAGAAAAAGGCTTGTCTGTAATTATTGCAAATCCACCAAATAGATTCTTCGCAATATCTTGTGCAGCAAATGCAATTATAACACTAGATATTCCAAGTCCTGTTACTAGACCCCCTAAATTATATCCTAATTCCAATAATACCAAATATATTGCCACAAAATAAATTACAGCCTTAGCAATCTTGCTAACAAAGTTATTTAATTGTTTATCTCCATTATATTTTGTTTTTTCTTCTAGCTTTTCAAATATTATAGACTTTGGATTGAATATATCTGCAAGTCCATTTGAAACGCATATAATAAGTGCAATTTTATATAATTTGACTAGTGTAATATTTGCCTCTGTTGATAAATTTAATAACATAACAGCAATATAAATTCCAGTAACTTTAATTATTCTACTTAAAGGCTTATAAAAAGCATTTTGCTTGATTTTTTTCTTATCTTTTTCCTTTAAAGAAAACAATCTTATTATCACATAACTTATCAAATTGCTTATCATAAAAAACAAAGCTATTACAATTACAGAAATTGCTATGTCTAATAATGTTTCTTTATTTAAATTTTTAACTTTATCAACTAAACTTTCAATTATATTCATTCTTATTTAACATTCTCCTTTTGTTCACGTTTTTCCATTTTTTAAGTGTGACTTTTATTGTGCAAATTTCTTGTTATACTCTCAAAAATATACTTATTTTATCCAGTACCTAGTATAAATTTACCATTTTCTTAAGCATATTAGTAATCCTGTCTATCTTGTTTCTTATTCCATTCTATGAAAGGGTATTCACAACATGGATTTTTAAGCTGCTCTTCATCTATTATGTCGTTTTCACCTTTTATATATTCTTGAATTCCTTCATCTCTAAAGCCACTGCTCACAGCACTATCGTAGCTTTGTGAATAATATATTGTTTTAATGTCTGCCCAGCAAGCAGCCGATAAGCACATAGGGCAACTCTTGGCTGTTGTAACTAAAATGCAGTTTTCTAAAGACCTTGTATTTAAAGCCTTGCAGGCACTTCTAATTGCATTTACTTCTGCATGTGCAGTCGGATCTTTTGATGCAATTACTGTATTTCTTTCTATTAGCAGAATAATATATTTGCCATTTTCTTTTTCGTAAATTATTCCGGCTCCGAATGGACCTCCAATGTTATTTTTAACCCCATCTATAGCATATTTTGAAGCAAGCTCATACACTTCATTTACACATTCCTCAAGGTTATCATATTCATTATTTTCAATTTCATAATTAAACATATATCCATTCTTCCTTTCACTTTAATTATATTTTTCTTGTTAAATAAAATATTCCATATCTATTATACAATATTTTTCGATTTTTTCCACTTTTTTCTTCGATTTTTTTAATTTTATGGTATAATTCATACGCAATTTATCAGTTGTATATAAATATCAATCAAATATATTTAACAAACAAAAAGAAATTAGTCAGATTTTTTCTAACCAATTTCTTTTATTTACTATCCTATTATTTTTTCACATCTTCAATACTTAATTCTACAATTTCTGCTATTTTTTCTATTGGAGTATTTAAAAAGTTAAGTACGTCAAATTCTTACACATTTGCTTACTTTTCTACATTTTTCTATTACATTGCTATTCCACTTCTTCTACCATCTGTGGCATGTTTTTTCCTTGTACTGTTGGTATTGCTACTATCTTAAATTTTGATATTTTATCTCCAAATTTTATTTCTACAATATCTCCGACTTTTACTTCATAGCTTGGCTTTACCACTCTACCATTTACAGATATTCTTCCACCATCAGCCGCTTCGTTTGCAACTGTTCTTCTCTTTATTATTCTTGAAACTTTTAAAAATTTGTCTAACCTCATTTTTTCTGTGCACTATAAGTGCCCTCCTTTCTATTTTTAAGTTGGAAAAGAATTTAATTTTAACAAGGAAAATATCATTTCAAAGGCAAGGGCGCATACTTTGTGTATGTAATCGCGTTTGGAATAATATTTGACGCAGTAAAAATTATAATTATTTTCCAACGCTTATTGATTCATTCAAATACAAACTATAAATCCACATCCTATCCACTTTTCTATTTAATGCCATTTCCAGTGCGTCTCTGTATAGATACAATTGTTCTTTGTATTTTTCTACTAATTCGCTTTCTTTTCCCGCTTCCACATAATCCGTTTTGTAATCGACTAGTACTAACTTTCCGTCTTTATCTATATAATATAAATCTATAATTCCCTGCACTAATATGTTTTCATCATTTTCCTTGCTTATATCATACATTCTGCTTGCTTTTACATTTATATAAAATGCTTTTTCTTTATGGATTTCTTTTGCATTTTTCAATTCTTGCCATAAATCAGACTTTGTGTATCCTTGTAATTTGCTTATATTTATACTATCCGCTTCAGCTTCACTTATTATTTCTTTTTGTTTTAATCTATCTATCAATTCTTGAATTTTTTCTGCTGTATATTCTTCTTTTTCATTCATTTTCTGAACACATAAGTGCATTAAAGTTCCTTTTTGTGCATTGCTAATCTTTGCATTTTCATTATTATTTATGAATTTAGGCTTTTGTGTTATAGTTCTTACCTCTTTTGTTTCTTCTACTGCAAATTTCACATTTTTAGTCTGTTCTTCTACCAGTTCTGCATTTACCATTTCTTTTATTTTTGTTACAGATGTTTTGGTTGGAACTCCTTCTATTTCTTCATGTGGATATTTCCAGTTTAAGTACTCTAATATTTTTTGCTTTTCTTCTTTATTAGCCTTCTTAACATTTTCTATTATTTTTTGATATATGTCTTCTTCTATTTTCTCTTCTTTTTTCAAGTTTTCTAATAATTCTTTTTTATTATACACATTTACTCTGAATATTTTTTCTGTTTTTGTTACTCCCTCTTTTTCATATATTAGCTCTAACCAATCCAAATATGTTTTGTATTTTTGCAATAAATATGCATTAATTTTACTATCGTCTGATGGATATACCTCTAAAGCCTTTTGCTTTTCAGTTATCTTTTTGTTTGCATCTTTTTGCCTTCCAACTATTATCAATTTTTCTTTTGGTCTTGTTAAAGCAACATACAAAACTCTCATCTCTTCAGACACGGCTTCTCTTTTTGCTTTTATTGCTAGTGCCTTTTTAGCTAAAGTCTTAAACTCAATATGTCTTTCCGAATCGATATACTGTGGTCCAAGGCCTAAATCTTGATCCAGTAATATTTTCTCGTTTAAGTCTTGCATATTAAATTGCTTTCCAACTCCTGCTAATATTACAACTGGAAACTCTAGTCCTTTACTCTTATGAATACTCATAATCCTTACAACATCTTCATTTTCGCCTATTATCTTTGCAGAAGTTAAATCTTCACTATTAAATTTTATCTTATCTATAAAATTAATAAAGTTGAATAGTCCTTTAAAACTTGCAGATTCATACTGTTTTGCTCTTTCAAATAGCATCTTCAAATTTGATACTCTCAAATTTCCATTTGGCATTAGACTCACATAATTCATGTAACCAGTCTTTGTATATATGTTCCAAATCCATTCATCCAGAGCCATATATTGTTCATCATTTCTTAGCTCTTCTAATAATTGCAAAAACTTCTTAACCTTTGGAGTATCAGTCTTCATAAGAGCTTCATAGAAATTTGAATTTCTATCATTTAATCTAATTTCAATAAGCTCGTTGTCTGTAAAATTTCCTATAGGTGAGCGCATTACAGTAACTAGTGGAATGTCTTGCATTGGATTGTTTATTATTCTTAGCAATGACATAATGGTTTCTATTTCAATTGACTGCAAATATTCTCCAGAGCTATCACTGTATACAGGAATTCCTAGCATAGAAATTTCTTTTTCATAAACATTTGCAATTCCGGTTATGCTTCTTAATAAAATTGCAATGTCTTTATATCTAATGTTTCTCTTACCTTCTTTTTTGTCTATAACTTGATATTTACTATCAATTAATTCTTTAATTTTCTTTGCTACAAATCTTGCCTCTAATACAACATCTTCTATTCTTTCTTGTTCTACGTCATTGCTATCTTCCTCTGATGGTATGTATACTGATTGTTCTGAATTCTCATCTTTCCAGATATCATTATCCTCATCACTCGTATCTATTATTTCGATATCAGTCGTGTAATCCTGCTCTGGAATTTCCAAATAAGATGCTCCTAAATTCAAATATTCATTCGTGTTGTAATCTATGTCACCAAGCTCTTTGCTCATAATATCTTCAAATACCATGTTTGTAATGTTTAGTACATTTTCTCTACTTCTAAAATTTTTGAATAGCTGAATTTTTCTATCTTCTCCCGCTTCTGGTTCTAACTTATATTTATTATATTTTTCTATAAATAATTGAGGTCTTGCCTGTCTAAACTTGTAGATGCTCTGTTTAACATCTCCAACCATGAACACATTATTTCCCTTTGATACACTCGTTAAGATATACTCTTGTACCAAGTTGCTATCTTGATATTCGTCTATTGCAATCTCTTCAAATTTTTCCTCATACTTTTTTGCGACCTCTGTTTTAACAACATTTCCAGCTTCATCTTTTTTTACTAGAATTTTTAAAGCTAAGTGTTCCATATCATTGAAGTCCATTATGTTTTTCTCTCTTTTTTTCTGATAGAACTTCTCAGAAAACTCCAATATTATGTTTTTAAGTTTATTTAGAATATTGTACATAAAGTTTATATCTGCAATCGCTTCATCTGACGTACAATTTATCAATTCTTTTACTTTCTTAAATTCTTCTTTAACACTGTCTCTTATATTTTTTGCTTCATCTTTTAGGTCATTAGTAACTTTTTTATCAGTTGGCCAATTATTTCTTTTATCTTTTAGTGCTACAATGGCATTAACACACTTATCCCAATCATTTAGGTTATCCTTTAAAAAATAGTAATCCACAAGGTCTATATTTATCGTATTTATAAATTTTTCAAGTTCTGGAAAACGTGTCATTTTGTTTCTAATACTTTCTAGCTTTAAAATTCCGTTTTCCAATATATCACTTACATTTTTAATTATAATCTTTCCCCATGAAGTATTAGAGAAGTTTGTATATTTTCCTTCAATATCAAACATTTCCACCTTTTCATTTAACCATTCTTCTGGAAAAGGTGATGCTTGAATATATGTATAAATTTTCAAGATTAAGTCTTTTAAATCTTCATCTTTGTTATACTTGGTGTAGGTGTCAATTAAATCTAGAAAATCTTTATCACCTGAAATGTATTTATCTTCAAACATATCATCTAATACTTCTTGCCTTAATAGCAACATTTCAGTGCTATCTGCAACTCTCGCATTCGCAGATATATCAATCTCATAGAAATTATTTCTAATAACATCAAGACAAAACGAGTCTATTGTACATATACTCGATTTATTAAGAAGAATAATCTGCTTTTGAAGGTTTGCATCTTCCGGATTTTCCTCAATTTTCTTATAAATAGCTTCTAGAATTCTCTCTCTCATCTCAGATGCTGCAGCATTAGTGAAAGTAACCACCAAAATTTTATCTATATCAACACGGTCAACAATAATTTTCTTAATAATACGCTCAACTAAAACTGCAGTCTTACCACTACCAGCAGCAGCAGCGACTAAAATATTTGAACCTTTCTTATCAATCGCAGCTTGTTGCTCATCAGTCCATTTAACACTTGCCATAATTTTTTTCATTTTCCCTTCTATTGCAATAATTTGAAAACTTCTAAATTTTTCAAACTTTTGTAATTGAATTTTATTTCTTGTACTAGTATATATTAAACTCATTGAATTTTCAATGTACATAATCAATTCATATCTATTTTATATTGCACAATTACTCCAATAATATACTCCATACCCCTTTTCTTGTTGTGCCCTTTCTATCTATAATTTTTTTCTTCTTTAATTCCGCTATGTTCCATCTAACAGCATCATACTTGATTTCTTTAATCTGTTCACTAATTTGCCTTACATTTATTCTAGGATTTGCTTTTATTATCTCTAATATCTTTATCTGAATTTGTGTTAATTCATTTGGGTAATTATTTGGGTAATTATTTGGGTAATTATTTACAAATTGTTGTTTCTTCATATATAGAGTTAACATCGTTCTATTGGGATTTAATTCAACTTCCATCTTGGGTTTAATCCATTCTTTTTCACTCCATACCTTATTGATCATATATAACCCTGAGCCAGCTCTTTCTCCATATCCTAAATATGAAAACATTTGATGCAAAATAACATTTCTCGGATCGCTTCTTCCTCCCTGCATTGCAATTTCAATGGGTATTCTTAAGTTTCCTGGATTTGAAAATTTAAAATAATCTGGTCCTTTTTCTATCACTATACTGCCACTTTCTGAATAATCTGCATGTATAAGACAGTTTGCCAATCCGCTCTCTTACGCACTTATGCACATCAGTATCATCAATTCTCATTAAATCCTTATCTAGGGCAAATGGAGTTGGAATATCTGCTGTCAATCTGTTTACAATCTTAGAGAAAAAGCCCCATAGATTTCCCTCTCTATTTTCATCTGGTGATGAAGTTATTCTATTTGACCATCTCTCAGTTGTAATAAAATTATCTATTTCTCTATAATCAAGAAAGAAACTTGGTTTAATTTTTACAATATCTATATTATATCCAAACATTAAAAGTCCAGCCAAAGTCAATTTACTTGTCTTTCGATCTATCGCACCTATCATATATAAAAATTCTTCGTTTGTTAAATTACTCCATTCATGTGAATCACCCTTGTGCAATTTAAATCTTTTTCTATAACTTTCTAATGTTTCTTTATCAATGTTGTTAATACCAAATTCGCTTAATACAATCTCGTCTTTTGATTCTTCAGTGCTTTCACTAAACAAAACTTGTATCTCCTTTTTATTACATCTATAGTCACCATCATGATATCTTTTATAAGTGCCTGTAATTGGATTGTTGTTTATGTATATAGGCTTATCTTTTCTATTAGCATTTGGAACATTTACTATAAGTAACATCCTATTTTCGACTTTCATTATTTCTACACAATCATCATTCAATATATTGCAACTTACTTTTTCACTATTATTAATAGTATTCCAAAAATCTTTTAAAATATTATTTGCTTCTTCAACTCCTTCTATTGTGCACATTTTTGTTTCCTTATTCTCTTTTATTCCTAATATAATAATTCCGCCTCTAGTATTAGCGAAAGATGAATAAGTTTCCCATAGTGATTTTGGCAATTTTTTATATGATTCCTTAAACTCTACTTCTCTATTTTCTCCTATATTTAACAACTCCATAATTTCTTGTTTGTTCATAATCTTTTACCTCCTTATTTATGATAATTGCGGTTTTTAGATTATACATTTCTATTTATATGTTAAATTTTTGGTTCTTTTATACTACATTTTTAATTCATTTTTTATTCATATATTTTCATTTTTAAACAACAATAATCTTATTGGTAAATATAACATAATTTTGTTAATATTTCTACATTTTTTACTATATATCTCTGATATTTTCATTAACAATCTATTAATAACTTGCGTAATTCATTATCCTTTTTATTTCAATACATATTTTTTCATTTTCTGCAAATAATATTATAAAATTTGAAAGGACTGATTTTATGGAAAAAAATTTTAATAGTGGAAAAGATGAAAATATTAATTTGACTATTTTAAATGAGATTAATAAGGCTGCAAAGATGGGAATGGATTCTATCTCGTATGTTTTGAAAAAAGTTGGTGATGAGAATATGAAAGAAAATTTAACTTTTCAATACACAGAATATGGCAAGATTGTTGATAGGGTAAACAATCAATTTGATAAATATGGAGAAATTCCAGATGAAGCTCCTGTTACAGACAAGATGATGGCTTGGATGGGTACTCAAATGAACACTATGACTGATAAGAGTAACTCGAAAATTGCAGAACTTATGATTCAAGGTGGAGACATGGGAATTATAAAATGTCAAAAGCTTTTGAATCATAATCCTAGAGCTGATGAACCTGTAAAAAATATTTTAAATGACTTTGTCACATTACAGAAAAATGATATAGAACAAATGAAAAAATTTTTATAAAATTTAAGACGTTCTTTTTAGACAATTTAGTCTAATTTAAGAACGTCTTTTTTCTCTAAAATCTTTGTATTAAGTTTGGCACTTTAGTAGGATTTTCTACACTGCTCGATATTCCTTCTCCAACGTGTGGATGAAAATGTGAGTAAACACTGTCTGCTCCAAATATCAATAGTAAAGCTATGCACATTGATATTTTTAATTTATTCGTTAATCTTTGTAAATTTCTTTCTAAGAAGGGTGCCACAATGTACACACATAATGCACCTCCAAGTCCAAAGAATAATGAACATTCTAAACAAATTCGTCCATTTATGTTTAAGAATACTCCTGTATAATCCCAGTATCTTATTCCAGTAGTAACCTCTATATACCAAGAGGTTGCATATTCTATTGCAGAACATAAAAACATTACAACTCCAAATGTTAAAAATGGATTTTTCAACATTTTTCTGAATTTTTTAAATTTGGTTAAGAGCACTATAAGTGTACAGCCCACTCCATAAATCGGTAACCATGGTCCATATAAAGTTCCTCTGTTTACTAATATTCCATCTCTAAATAAATATAGTGCTACTTCCCACAGCCAGCCCACAAATGAGAAAATGAAGAAAAATAATATTATAGATGTAAACTCATAATTTTTGTTATAGTCAATTTTTATCTTCTTTCTCTCAAGTTCAAACGCATCTGGATAGCTTGCTGTTTCTGGATTTTCTTCATACAATTTTGTATCATTTAATAATTCATATCCATATTTTTTATTTTCTATGTATTCTTTTCTTAAAAATGCGTATAATTCAACTTCTGTAGCAGTATAATATGGTGAAACATAAATTCCAGCCAAACCAAACGTAATGTATTGTAAGATATTCCAGCCAATAAATGATAAATCTAATAAAAATGCTCTCCACTTGTTTCCATTCATCATTTCTCTTGAAATTCTTATTGCATCTTTTGAACTAATTTGTGGATTTTCCGCAATTATGTACATAACCATTTTGTATGAATACTTCTTTATAATGCCTCCAACAATGGTCAAATTCCATAAAAGTTGATATATTTCCATTCGTAGCATAGATTTTACTACATTTAAATATCTTCCTTTTTTGAATGGATACAACATTCTATACACTTTTGTTTTCTTGTAATTTCTGCTCTCTAAGTATATTCTTGTCTCTCCTATTTGAATTGGATAAGATATAAATATTTTTATTGCCATACCACCAACAGCAACTACAATAATTAGAATTTTTAAAATTGTTGTTTTATTTTCATAACTTGCAATAGTTTGAATAATTTTTTGAACATGGTCATGCCCCTTAGTTACAACGTTAAACACCGTATAAAATACACCTTTAGTAACATTATTTTTTTCGTTGTAATCATTTATTACATCTGTAATAACACTACTATTTCCAGAAAACATCTGAGAAATCATCTCATCAAGATATTTATTTAACATTACTTCTGGATTTTCTTTGTCAATCCAGGTTAGCTCTTTCCCATTTTTTCTATCTTCTATAAATTGTTTCAAAACGCTCAAATTTGATAAAGAATCGTTATTAACGGCATACTTTCCAACTACAATTGTCATAAATAAGCCAATTAAAAGTAATGTCCATAAATTATTTTTTAATGTTTTCTTGCCTTTTCGTTTTATTTCTTTAATACTCCACATGTTATACCTCTTATAAATATTCATCAAGGTAATAGTATCATAAGATAATCGCATTTTCAATATTGTTGGCTTTAAATCACATTTTTTATACTTTCACTCTTGCTGTTCATTCATTTAACAGCTCATATCTATTGTCTTTTTATGTAAATCGTGATATACTTTTTGTATTGCAATATTATATTGCCTTCGAACACCAATATTTTCGGAGGCACGGTCCTCCGAACAATCAAAAGGAGGAATAAGCATATGATTGAAAGAATTTTACAAAAATTATATGACGAATATTATCCTGATCGCGATATACAAGTATTAATCGTACACGGAAGAATAACATTAGCCATAAATGACACAGCTCAAGCCTCTTATTCTATCAAAGGTACTTATCGGTATGAAGAAGTTCAAAAGCTAAACCAATTTACAAATGGCTTTGTTCAATATGGCTTTTGCCCTAATGAAGGACCAACAGCCATAATTGGTTTAGCAGACTCGAACGCAAATCTGCAATTCATTCTTGATGCCTCGCCTTATGGCGAAATGCCTCATACACACAGAATGGTATTCAATCGATATTCCGATGAAGATGCCAAACAAGTATCTAATTACACAGTTTATGGTCTGAATGGTCTTTTAGAACTCGCAGATATTGTTAAATTTGACAAAATTCATTTTTCCTATGATGCACGCTATCAAGAAGCTGTTATTTCACAAGAGCCGCGTGTCTTAAAAATGAACTGTAAATTTGACAGATTTCATTATTCTTACAGAGAATGTAAATACTTTGCGACACATCAGCCATACTTTGAAATTAGTAATTCTGTTGCTTTTGCAACTTTGGAAGATGGCAGACACATTGCTCTACCCGGATTTAGCTATGACAGGAAAGATGAAGCTCTGGGTTTCAGAGATGTTTGGGAGTTTTACTGTGAAGAGCCTCCTGTTCTCGGAATTAATTTCATGACAGACAAAGAGGCTTCTCAATATGACGACTTTGAAATTTACATTTACGATTATTCGTATTTGTGTGACCCTTCTCTGGTTCCTAGGCTTGCAAAAGTAGACCGAACATTTTCTAGCGAATTTGACTTCTGCAAAACAACTGATGGAAAGGATTTGAGAATAACAGGTAATTTTTGAGCTTTCAATCATGTCTGTTATAAACAAGATGTAATGGA